>NZ_JBHLWB010000003.1:0-235530 GCF_042433055.1 Gallibacterium trehalosifermentans | reverse complement strand
AGAACAAAAAACGACGCTTCTTCTTAACTTCACACTTCAGCGTCGTTGCGGTGCTGCATTATAGTGATTTCATTATATCTTGCAAGTGGTTTTTTCTTAAAAAATAAAAAAATTTATTAATTGGTTATTTTTTTAGCGTTTTCTATCCTATTTTCTGATCTTATTTACAAAATAAACTGCACTTAGCTTCCTTTTACAAAGAGGTTACAGCTGTTAAATCCAATGGGCAATCTAATCGTTGTAAATATTCAAATCCCCACTCTCCAAACATTTTTCTTGCATTATCCTCATCAGCAAAGGGTGCTGTGCAATAGGCAATCTGTTCTTTATTTACCGTTATCGAAATAAACGGAGGTAATAAAGACGCAACTCGCTTCGCAATCGCTTTGCCAGAATCAATAAAATAACTCACTTGTGGTAAACAAGCTTTGAGTTCGGCTTTTAATAATGGGAAATGTGTACACCCTAAAATTACCGTATCTAATTCATACTCATATCGCCATTCTGCTACAGCTCGCATCACAGCAAAATGATCCGCTGGTTTACCGTGTAATTTTTGTTCGGCAATTTGCACTAATTCCGTTGAGCCTAAACGTTTAACCTCGCACTCTTGTGCATATTCATTAATTAAATCATCGACATAAGATCTAGTAATTGTTCCCTTTGTCGCTAATAAACCAATCACTTTTGTCGCTGTTTTCTGAGCGGCTGGTTTAATCGCTGGCACGGTTCCCACAATAGGGCAAGAAAAATTCGCTCGCATAGCAGGCAAAACAATGGTACTTGCTGTATTACAAGCAATAACAATCAAATCTAACTCTTGTGTTTCAGCGATTCTTTGACAAATTGCCACGCATCGCTGTTCAATAAGTTTTTCTGGTTTTTCTGAATAAGGAAAGCATTCATTATCTAGACAATACAAATAGTGGCAATGTGGTAATAAGGCTTTGACTTCTCGATAAACGCTCAATCCACCCACCCCTGAGTCAAAGAAAAGGATTGTTGGTACTTTTGCCATAAATTAGTAGAAATATTATCGTTGAATATAGTCCGCAATCTTATGCTTTTCGCCAAAAATCCTCAAGAAAAAGCTCACTAACTTGCAAGGGATATTGGGAAATTGTGAGAGTAGACCGACGCGCAAATTTCCCCTCGTTTCTTCCCCAGACTAACTCTGAACGTATCGTTGATTGCTGAAACAACCATTCTCCGATAGGTTGATTCCCTAATTGTTGAAATGCATCACGATATTGCTGAAAGGTATTGGTTGGAATAACCGTTCTTGCGAAAATCCATGCTTGATTATCACCTGCTAAGATCACTTCTCGTAGCCAATATTGCTGATATCCTGCTAATTCATCTAAATAAAAGGAGTGTTTTTCGGTAATCCACCCTTCAAATAAAGGAATAACAGTAAAAATTTTACAGTGCTGTTTTAGTGCAGCTGTTAAAGAGCCTGAAATTGAGAGCCATTGTTGTTGTGGCTTTGACAATTTTTTAAAATCAGTCTGCCAATACATATTTTGTAAACAAGCACGATAATGTTGATGGTTAGGCATTAGAGTAAACCGTCCTTTGATCCAACCAACGCTTAATTAAGCGTTCCACATTACTGGTTCGCAAATTCATTAATTCACTCGCACAACGTTGCACAGCAGGCAATAACCGTCGATCTCTTACTAAATTAGCCACTCGAAATTCTGCTGCCCCTGTTTGTTTTACCCCTAGCACCTCGCCCGGTCCGCGAATTTCTAAATCTTTTTCAGCAATCGCAAAACCATCATTACTAGTTCGCATAATTTCTAGACGTTGACGAGAAACCTTGCCTAGCGGTGTTTTATAGAGTAAGACACAAAATGATTCAATTTGTCCTCGCCCCACTCGACCACGTAACTGATGTAATTGTGATAAGCCTAATCGTTCCGCATTCTCAATAATCATTAAACTGGCATTCGGTACATCTACCCCTACTTCAATTACTGTCGTGGCAACCAGTACATCGATCTCTCCAGCTTTGAAAATTGCCATTACCTCTTGTTTTTCTTGTGGTTTCATTCTGCCATGTACCAATCCTATTCGTAAACTGGGTAATGCTTTTTTCAAATCCTCAGCAAGTGCTTCGGCAGCTTGTGCTTCCAACACTTCAGATTCATCAATCAAGGTGCAAACCCAATACACTTGCCTTTTATCGACCGTACACGATCGATAGACTCGTTGCACCAATTCATCACGCCGCTCTTCTGCAATCGCTACCGTTTTAATCGGAGTCCTACCTGGCGGTAATTCATCAATAATAGAAATATCTAAATCAGCATATACAGTCATCGCAAGAGTTCTTGGAATCGGAGTAGCCGTCATAATCAGCTGGTGTGGATAAACACCATTTTTCGCCCCTTTTTCTCGTAACATCAAACGCTGCTCAACGCCAAAGCGATGTTGTTCATCAATAATGACTAATGACAACGAAGAAAACTCAACCTGCTCTTGGAATAAAGCGTGTGTCCCAATGACAACCTGTGCTACACCAGTTTGGATCTGTTCTAAGATCTGTTGGCGTTTTTTCCCTTTGATCTTACCTGCTAACCAGCCTACTTGAATGCCAAAAGGTTCTAACCATTGTGAGAAATTATTAAAATGCTGTTCTGCGAGAATTTCTGTTGGTGCCATAATGGCAACTTGTTGTTGATTATCCAGTGCCACTAAAGCAGCTAATAGTGCAACTAATGTCTTTCCAGATCCAACATCTCCTTGGATCAATCGCATCATAGGTTGCGTTTTTGCTAAATCGCGCTCAATATCTGCAACTACGCGTAATTGTGCATTGGTTGGTTTAAAAGGTAATTGTTGTAAAAACTGTTGTTTAATATCTGTATGATAATGCAATGCAGTGGCTAAATGTTGTTGTGTATTTTGTTTACTTTGTCGCATAGCTAAGTTATGCGCTAATAACTCTTCAAATGCCAAACGTTTTTGTGCTGGATGTTCACCTTTTTCTAATGTTTCAACTCGAGTTCCAGCAGGCGGGCGATGCAAAAATTGAATTGCAGATTTTAAATCATAACCACTGGGATTATAAGTCGCAGGCAATAACTCCTCGATTTCTCTTTTAGCCAATAATATTAATGCTTGATCAGTTAATTTACGCCACGAAGCTTGCTTCAAACCATCTGTTGAAGGATAAATTGGGGTTAAATTCTCTTCCATCTCTAACGGTTCATTGTGTTTGACAATCCGATATTCTGGATGATGCATTTCTGCCATAAAGCGCCCTCTTCTCACTTCACCAAATGCTTTCACTCTTGCACCAGTAATGAAACTATTTTTCATACCTGCATTAAAGTTAAAAAAACGCAGCATAATTTTTGCTGATCCATCTGAAAGCGAAACCATTAACATTGAACGCCGACCAAATTGAACCTCACAAGTCTGGACAATTCCTTCAATGGTGGCATAACTATCAGGGCGAAGATCTTTAATCGGTGTAATGTGAGTACGATCTTCATAACGAAGTGGAAAATGAAATAAGAGATCTTGAACAGAATGGATTCCTAAACGAGATAATCTTTCTGACATTGCTGCACCAACACCAGAAAGAACAGAAAGTGGCAAATGATCTAATAAATTTTCAGATTGCATTCAGGTTTATTCATTAATATTACGCAAGACATCTACTACACCAGATACCGCATTAATCTTACGGATAATTGTCGCCAAATGATTTTTATCTCGTGCCGTTAATACCACAAAGACTTGGTAAACACGGCCATCACGCTCTTCAGTCCAAATACTTTGGATATTACTACCTGCCGAAGTAATCACAGAAGTTAAGTTCGCAAATGCACCATGTTGATTGAGCATCTCAATACGCAATTCAGCTTCAAATTCAACACTATTCTCACTTTTTTCCCATTCTACTGGCATATAATGATCAGTATTTTCATCTCGATGATGGCGGATATTTGCACAATATTCATGATGAACAACTAAACCTTTACCAGGACTGACATAAGCAACTATTGGATCGCCTGGAATTGGATGACAACATTTAGCAAAATTAATTAATAATCCCTCTACCCCTTTAATTAATACACCCGAATCTGTTTCATGATAATTGTTATTACTTGGATTACCATCAGTATCAATTTCTAATTTTTCACCTAATAGACGATGTGCAATCACAACACTAATTTGGTTACCTAAACCAATTTCTGCTAACAAGTCATCTAAAGAATATAATTTTAGTTCGGTCAACAATGTAGATAGTTTAACAGAATCAATATCTTCTAATTTAGCTGGTGATAAGGCATGGAATAATTGACGTTTACCTAAAATAATCGCTTCATCTCGGCGTAAAGATTTTAAGGTTTGACGAATATTCGCTCTTGCTTTTGCTGTAACAACAAAATTTAACCACGTTGCACTTGGTCGAGCCGATGGTGCAGTAATAATTTCAACAGTTTGTCCCGACTGCAATGCCTGAGATAAAGCATAAGGTTGGCGATCTACTCTTGCCCCAATACAAGTTTGTCCAATATCTGTATGTACCGCATAAGCAAAATCAACTGGTGTCGCCCCAGCTGGCAACTCTACAATCCGACCTTTCGGGGTAAAGACATAAATTTCATCTGGGAATAGTTCAGATTTAACGTTTTCAATAAATTCAAATGAATTACCCGCACTTTGTTGTAGCTCAATCAAACTTTGTAACCAACGCTGTGCACGAATTTGCACTGTTGTGCTATCGTTTTTTCCACCTTGCTTATAAATCCAATGTGCTGCCACTCCCATCTCTGCCATTTGATCCATATCTTCTGTACGAATTTGTACTTCTACTGGCACTCCATGTGGCCCAATCATTGAGGTATGTAATGATTGATAACCATTGGCTTTTGGCACGGCAATATAATCTTTTACTCGCCCTGGACGTGGTTTATATAGACTATGCATCTGCCCCAAAACACGGTAGCAAGTATCCACATCTTGTACAATCGTGCGAAACGCATAAATATCCATAATTGAATGAAAGCGCTGTTCTTTCATTTTCATTTTTTGATAAATGGAATAAAGATGTTTTTCACGCCCAAAAACTCTCGCTTTGATACCTACATCATCAAGTCTACCTTTAATTTCATCAGTAATCCGTTGGATCATCTCTTTCCGATTACCACGTGCATTTTGGATAACTTTTTGTAATACCTGATAACGATGTGGATGTAACGCTTCAAAACCTAAATCTTCTAACTCATTTTTGATATGCTCTATCCCTAAACGATGTGCTAATGGGCTATAAATTTCTAACGTTTCTTTCGCAATTCGACGACGCTTATCAGGGCGTAATGCCCCTAACGTCCGCATATTATGCGTACGGTCAGCAAGTTTAATAAGGATAACGCGAATATCTTGAGTCATCGCTAAAATCATCTTACGAAAGTTTTCTGCTTCAGCTTCTTTTCGAGTTCTAAATTTTAATTTATCTAATTTAGAAACCCCTTCTACGATTTCAGCGACACTTTTACCAAATTCTGCAGTTAATTCTTCTTCTGTATAAGGTGTATCTTCAATTACATCATGCAACAACGCCGCCATCACGGCTTCGTGATCAAGACGCATTTCAGCAATAATTGAAGCGACTGCAACAGGGTGGGTAATATAAGGTTCACCACTAGAACGAGTTTGCCCTTCGTGTGCATCCCGTGCAATGACAAACGCACGTTTCACTAATTCAATTTGATCCTCAGGCAAATAACTTTTAATGATAGTATGTAAACTTTCAAATAAATACATAACTCGTTCTTCAGGTTGTTAAATGTGGTTATTCTACGTCAGCTAATAAAGACACCGCTTGTAATTCTGCGTGTTCTTGTTCTAACGCATCATGACGCTCTTGTGCGTCCATAATATCGTTGTTGATTAACCCTTCTTCAATTTCGCGCAATGCAATAACAGTTGGTTTATCATTTTCTTCTGGGACTAATGGTTCACGAACATGAAGTTGCAATTCGCGAGCACGACGAGCAGCGGTTAAAATTAAATCAAAGCGGTTACCAATTTTATCTACAGCATCTTGAACGGTTACACGTGCCATAATTCTCTCCAAAAAATTTTGTTAAATTGTTCAATAATCAATCAAGAAAAAGGTTGAATATGATACTAGAGCTAGTCTTTTTTCGCTAGTAGTTGCGACATTAATAATTGATAACGTTGTACTTGCCGTCCAACTTTTAATTTCTCCGCTTTCAAAATCACCTTAATTTCATTTAAAGCCTGATCAAAATCATCATTAATAATTAAATAATCATATTCATCATAATGACTCATTTCACTGATCGCTTTTTGCATACGTCCAGCAATCACTTCTTCTGAGTCTTGTCCTCGTCCGATCAAGCGACGTTCCAGTTCTTGAATTGATGGAGGCAAGATAAAAATACTTTTTGCACTCGGCACTTTTTTACGTACTTGTTGAGCCCCCTGCCAATCAATATCTAAGAATACATCAATGCCTTGTTTTAAAGAATGTTCGATCATCAATAACGATGTCCCATAATAATTCCCAAACACTTCGGCATACTCCAAAAACGCATCTTCAGCAATTAAACGCTCAAATTCCGTATGATCAATGAAATAATAATGTTTGCCCTCTTCCTCATTTGGACGTGGTTTACGAGTAGTATGAGAAATAGACACCTGCATTTCGTAACTTGGATGTTGTTGTAATAATGCAGAAATTAATGACGATTTTCCTGCACCACTAGGTGCAGAAATAATATATAAATTCCCTAAAAGCATAACTGATTCTCTTGACATTTAAATGGCAGTATTTTACCACTTTTTCTCTCTGATTAGTTCTCTAAAGAGAAAACTCTCTTTAACAACTAAGTTACAGTTGGCATCACTTCCATAAAAAAGGCTTTAATTCCACTTAAGATGTGATTTACAGCGATTGCTGCTAAAATTAATCCCATCACACGACTTACAATTGCTGCACCTGTCGTGCCGATTAAACGTTGAATACGATTTGCTGCTAACAATAATAGATAGGTAATTAATAATACTAATGCCATAATTGCCGCTGTCACAATTTGATCGGTAAAACTAAAACGATGATTATCTGTTAACAATACAATCGCCATCATTGCACCTGGCGAAGCGATCGATGGGACAGCTAACGGATAAACCGCTAGTTCATTAATATTGGAAGACAAACGCATTTCTTGTTCTGCTTTTCCTTCACTAAACACCATTGTCAAAGCAAATAATAATAAAACTAACCCCCCAGCAACTTGGAATGCAGTAAGTGGAATTTGCATTGCTTCTAATAAGAATTGCCCTGTTACTAAAAAGAAAAACAGAATTCCTGTCGAAATTAATACTGCATTACGTGCAATTTTTTTACGATCTGCCACAGGCAGGCCTATAGTTTTGGTAAGATAAACAGGAACAGAACCAATAGGATCGATAACTGCCCATAAAACAACAAATTGAACTAAAAAAGAATCAAACATTAAATAATCCTAAAATTTAAAAATAATAAACTTTATCAAGAGAATACCTAAAAATGTTAACTTTTACAAATTTGACTTTGAAACGTGGCATTACCACTTTACTTGAAAATGCCCATGCAACTATTATTCCTGGACAAAAAGTTGGATTGGTGGGAAAAAATGGCTGTGGAAAATCCTCTCTATTTGCCTTAATTAGAGGAAAATTATTACCTGAACAGGGTGATATTACTTATCCGAAAAATTGGGAGATCAGTTGGGTAAATCAAGAAACACCAGCACTAGAAATCTCTGCTTTAGACTATACCATTCAAGGTGATCGTGAATACTGTCGTTTACAACAAGAATTAGAACTCGCTAATCAGCAAAACAATGGCTATCAAATTGCTTCCCTACATTCTCAACTTGATACGATTAATGCTTGGACAATTCATTCTCGAGCAGCGACACTTTTACATGGATTAGGTTTTGAAGAAGCACAATTACAACAACCTGTAAAATCGTTTTCTGGTGGTTGGAGAATGCGATTAAATTTGGCACAAGCGTTATTATGTCGTTCTGATCTATTATTGCTAGACGAACCAACAAACCACCTTGATCTTGATGCAGTAATTTGGTTAGAAAATTGGTTAAAGAGCTATCAAGGCACGCTATTATTAATTTCACACGATCGTGATTTTCTCGATCCTATTATTAATAAAGTCGTGCATATTGAACAGCAACAGTTACAAGAATATACAGGCAATTATTCCTCATTTGAGCTGTTAAGAGCAACCAAGTTGGCACAACAAAATGCCCTTTATCAACAACAGCAACAAAAAATTGCCCATCTACAAAAGTTTATTGATCGTTTCAAAGCAAAAGCGACTAAAGCAAAACAAGCTCAAAGCCGAATTAAAGCACTTGAACGTATGGAATTAATTGCGCCTGCACATATTGATAGCCCATTTTCATTCTATTTTCCTGAACCAGAATTTTTGCCTAATCCACTTCTCTCTATGGAAAAAGTCAGTGCAGGTTATGGTGATAAAACTATTTTACAACAGGTAAAATTAAATCTTGTTCCGGGTTCACGCATTGGATTATTAGGCAAAAATGGTGCTGGCAAATCAACCCTCATTAAATTACTTGCTGGTGATCTTGCACCGCAAACTGGGGTGATTCAACTCGCTAAAGGTGTACAACTTGGCTATTTTGCACAACATCAATTAGATATTCTACGAGCAGAAGAAAGTCCTTTATGGCATCTACAAAAACTCGCACCAACTAAAACTGAACAAGAGTTACGCGATTATTTAGGTGGTTTTGCTTTCCATGGCGATAAAGTAAAACAAGCTATTCATTCATTCTCTGGTGGTGAAAAAGCACGTTTGGTTTTAGCCCTCATTGTTTGGCAACGCCCTAATTTATTACTACTTGATGAACCAACAAACCACCTTGATCTTGATATGCGTCAGGCATTAACTGAAGCCTTGATGGATTATGAGGGATCATTAGTTGTTGTTTCACACGACCGCCATTTACTGCGTAATACTGTGAGTGAGTTTTATCTGGTCCATGATCATAAAGTGGATAGCTTTAATGGCGACCTCGAAGATTATCAAAAATGGCTGCTCAGTTTAGAACCAAGCGAACCACTACAACCTGCAACATCAACGCCACCTAAGGAAAATGAATTTTTACAGCGTAAAGAACAAAAACGGAAAGAGGCTGAGTTTCGTGAAAAAACCGCACCATTGCGTAAGGAAATTCAAAAATTAGAGAAACAATTAGACCAGTATTCTACTGAACTGGCAGAAATTGAATCGGCATTAGCTGACAATGATCTCTATTTAGCTGAAAACAAAGAAAAATTAACCCAGTTATTAACTCAACAAGCAGATCTCAAAAAGAAACTGGAAATGGTTGAAATAGAATGGTTGGAAAAACAAGAAGTGTTAGAAAAGTGGCGAAATGAATAAATTTGCCTTACTCCGTTAGCTTACACACTAACGGAGCAAATACTTATTAGCCAATTTTCGCTAGTTCACTCATTCGCCAACGAGGACGAACCTCAACAGCAAGATCGGTTTGTTCTCCTGTTTTTAGTCGTAAAAAACCTGCATAAGCAATCATTGCACCATTATCGGTACAAAATTGTGGTGCGGGATAAAACACCTCGCCCCCCAACTTGTTCATCAAATCACCTAAGCGTTGTCTGAGTTGTTTATTCGCACTCACTCCACCTGCAATCACTAATCGTTTCAAACCTGTTTCATTCAATGCTCTTTGACATTTAATCGCCAAGGTATCAACGACAGCAGCTTGAAACGCATAAGCAATATCACAACGCGTTTGTTCATCTTGTGGGAATTGCACCACCGTATTGGCAGCAAACGTTTTTAATCCTGAAAAACTAAAATCAAGCCCAGGGCGATCTGTCATTGGACGAGGAAAAACAAAACGATCAGGATTCCCTTTTTCTGCTAAACGTGAAAGTGCCGCACCACCAGGATAATCTAATCCAAGTAATTTAGCCGTTTTATCAAATGCTTCTCCAGCAGCATCATCAATAGATTCACCCAATAATTGATAATCGCCCACACCATTCACACGAATTAACTGGGTATGTCCGCCTGATACTAATAAGGCTAAAAAAGGAAACTCAGGGACACGCTCCTCTAACATAGGTGCCAATAGATGCCCTTCCATATGATGGACACCTAATGCAGGCACATTCCACGCATAAGCCAATGAACGAGCAACCATCGATCCCACCAACAATGCTCCTGCTAATCCTGGACCACAAGTATAAGCGACTCCATCAATCTCTTTCGCTGTTAAGTTTGCTTCAGCTAAAGCAGCTTGGATTAATGGTGCTGTTTTACGGATATGATCTCGAGAAGCCAATTCAGGTACAACACCACCATAATCGGCATGTAAACTAATTTGTGTATAGAGTTGATTTGCTATCAAACCCTGTTTTTCATCATAAATTGCAACTCCTGTTTCATCGCAGGAGGTTTCAATACCTAAAACTTTCATCTGTTTGTTTTATCTCACTAAAAATTGCTCGGCATTTTACTCTTTTTTTTACCTGTTCTCTAGTTAACAATCATACATGACACAAAATAAGCACAATCCTCTCTTTACTTTTTATCTTGAAATAGATTAAAATTGCGACCTTTATTGAGTAAAGGTTATGTTATATAACCCTAAAAGTGTATAAATTTCATTGAGGTGATTGGCTCATGCCTGTAATTAAAGTTCGTGAAAATGAATCATTTGACGTTGCATTACGTCGTTTTAAACGTTCTTGCGAAAAAGCGGGAATCTTAGCAGAAGTTCGTAGCCGTGAATTCTACGAAAAACCAACAACTATTCGTAAACGTGAAAAAGCATCTGCTGCTAAACGTCATGCTAAGAAATTAGCTCGCGAGAATGCACGTCATACTCGTTTATATTAATCGATTCTTTTGATTTAAACGATATTTTAAAAACCGTGCTGCTATGATAGGAGCACGGTTATTTCTTTCTTATTAACCCGCAGAATTGTTGGCTAACAGCTTAAAGGTAGATACGATGAAAGGACTCATTCCGCGTACTTTTATTGATGAACTCTTAGCGCGTACCAACATAGTTGATGTTGTTAGTTCTCGGATTAAACTCAAAAAAGCAGGACAAAATTATCAAGCCTGTTGTCCATTCCATCATGAGAAAACCCCCTCTTTTACGGTGAGTGCCAAAAAGCAGTTTTATCATTGCTTTGGTTGTGGCGCACATGGGAATGCAATCTCATTTTTGATGGATTATGACAAACTAGAATTTGTTGAGGCGATTGAAGAATTAGCTGCGTTACAAGGGGTAGATGTCCCGCGAGAAACCACATCAAATAACCAATATTCAGCAAGCCAAAGCTATAAAAGCAAGCGAGATCTGCATCAATTAATGCAAGATATTGCCACATTCTATCAACAACAATTAACCCAAGCCCTACCAGCACAAGCTTATTTACAACAACGTGGCTTATCAAGTGAAGTCATCGAACGTTTTGCGATTGGTTTTGCTGCTGGTACAAATTCAGTACTTCGCCATTTTGGTCAATCTACTGAAGATCGCCAAAAATTATTTGATACGGGCATGATTAGTCAAAATGATAGTGGCACAACCTACGATCGTTTTCGTCAGCGGATTATGTTCCCCATTCGGGATAGACGTGGCAGAACGATTGCTTTTGGTGGGCGCGTTTTAGGCGATGAAAAGCCAAAATATTTAAACTCACCTGAAATGGCAACTTACCATAAAGGCAATGAGCTATATGGTTTATATGAAGCCCTTGAACAGAATGACAATCCTGATTATTTACTTGTCGTTGAAGGCTACATGGACGTTGTTGCTTTAGCACAATTTGGTGTTACTAATGCCGTGGCTTCACTTGGCACTGCGACGACAGGCGAACAAATTCAAATTGCTTTTCGGGCAACTGAACAGATTATTTGTTGCTATGATGGTGATAATGCAGGACGTAGTGCCGCTTGGCGTGCATTAGAAAATGCTTTACCGCATCTCCATGATGGACGCCAATTAAAATTTATTTTTCTACCTGATGGGGAAGATCCAGACACATTTATTCGGCAAATAGGCAAAGAAAAATTTGCAGATTTTTTACTTGATGCAATGCCAATGAGTGATTTTTTATTTCAACATTTGCTAGAACAAGTCGATCTCAGTACCAAAGACGGGAAAAGTAAATTAGCCGCCTTAGCAGTACCATTAATTAATAAAATTCCAGGGGAGACATTACGTTTATATCTGCGTAATACATTAGGACAAAAACTCGGTATTCTTGATGCGACTTTATTAGAAAAAATGTTGCCTACTTTGATTGAAAGTGCAACAGAAAACGCATCTGAAAACCGTACAACATTAAAAGCAACACCTATACGTTTGTTGATTGCTCTCTTATTACAAAATCCTGAGCTTGCGGACAAACCAATCACCCGTGTTTTATTAAGTAGTCCACAAGTATTACAAGATTTAAATTTACCTGGGTTATCACTATTCCTCGAAATTTATCAGCTTTGTATTGAGAAAAGTGGCATTACGACTGGGCAACTACTCGAACATTGGCGTAATAAGCAAGAAGAAAAAATTATTGAAAAACTAGCTATCTGGGATCATCTGATAAAAGATGATAACATTGAGGCGACTTTTTATGGTAATCTAAAATACTTACATTCTAAAGTAATGGAAAAACGCATTGAAGCGTTAAAAGCGAAAGATCGAACAGATACTTTATCGCTAGATGAAAAAAAAGAACTGATAGAATTGCTGGCAAACAGTCGAAAATTGCTAGCGTCGGTCTCTTCTTCATAACAATATGAAGAATGATTTCTGCTAATCAACACTTATTGGATGTCAAAATATGGATCAAAATCCACAATCACAGTTAAAACAATTAATTGCACAAGGTAAAGAACAAGGCTATTTAACCTATGCAGAGGTCAATGATAGTTTACCAGAAGACCTCGTTGATGCCGATCAAATAGAAGACATCATTCAGATGATTAACGACATGGGTATCCAAGTTTTAGAAACTGCCCCTGACGCTGATGATCTTATGTTGAATGAAAATGTTACTGATGAAGATGTCGTTGAAGAAGCGACTCAAGTCCTCTCTAGTGTAGAATCTGAAATTGGTCGTACAACAGATCCTGTACGAATGTATATGCGTGAAATGGGAAGTGTTGAATTACTTACCCGTGAAGGTGAAATTGACATTGCGAAAAGAATTGAAGAGGGGATCAATGAAGTTCAGTGTGCAGCAGCAGAATACCCTCAATCACTCGATCACTTACTAAAACAATATGAGCTAGTTGAAAAAGGCGAAGTTCGTCTTTCTGATCTTATTACTGGCTTCGTTGATCCTAATGCTGTAGATGCAGAAGATTATGCTAAATTTATGACAGATGATGTTAATGAGAATGAAGATAGCATTACCTCTTCTGATAATGAGGCTAATAGCGATGACGATGATGAGAGTGAAAATGAATCTGATAACAGCTCAGAAGGCGATTCAGACAATAGCATTGATCCAGAAGTTGCGCGTGAAAAATTTACGGCATTAAAAGAACAGCATCAAAAAACAGTCGATGCGATTGCTAAATATGGTCGGGGAAATAAAAAAGCAAAAGAACAAATTAGCGCACTTTCCGATGTTTTCCAACAATTCCGCTTAGTACCAAAACAGTTTGATCTGCTTGTTTTATCTATGCGTGATATGATGAAACGCATTCGCAACCAAGAAAGACAAATCCAACGCCTTGCTGTTGAGTATGCCAAAATGCCAAAAGGTACATTCCAAAAAGCTTTTATTGGTCATGAAACCAATGATAGTTGGATTGAAAAAGCGCTCGCTGCTGGCAAAAACTGGTCGGATAAACTTAAAGAATATGAAAACGATATTCGTCTAGCAATCGAACAACTAAAACTGATTGAACAAGATAGTGGTTTAACCATTACCCAAATTCGCCAAATCGGTGAAAAAATCTCTCAAGGAGAGCTAAAAGCTCGCCGTGCGAAAAAAGAAATGGTGGAAGCTAACTTACGTTTGGTGATTTCTATTGCGAAAAAATATACCAACCGCGGATTACAATTTCTCGATCTTATCCAAGAGGGAAATATCGGCTTGATGAAAGCAGTAGATAAATTTGAATATCGTCGTGGTTATAAATTCTCTACTTATGCGACTTGGTGGATTCGTCAAGCAATTACCCGTTCTATTGCAGACCAAGCACGTACAATTCGTATTCCCGTGCATATGATTGAAACGATTAATAAACTTAATCGTATTTCTCGTCAAATGTTACAAGAAATGGGACGTGAAGCTTCTCCAGAAGAGCTGGCTGAACGTATGGGAATGCCAGAAGACAAAATTCGTAAAGTCTTAAAGATTGCCAAAGAACCAATTTCAATGGAAACCCCTATTGGTGATGACGATGATTCACATTTAGGTGATTTTATTGAGGATAATACTTTGGAACTACCTCTCGATTCAGCAACGGCGCAAAGTCTGAAAGTTGCTACTCATGAGGTATTAGAAGGCTTAACACCTCGTGAAGCAAAAGTATTAAGAATGCGTTTTGGTATTGATATGAATACCGACCATACTTTAGAGGAAGTCGGTAAACAATTTGATGTTACTCGTGAACGTATTCGTCAGATCGAAGCTAAAGCATTGCGAAAATTACGCCACCCAAGTCGTTCAGAAACATTACGTAGTTTCTTAGATGAATAACTGCTTTCTCTGACGTTTCAAATAAAAATTAAAAGGTTGAATAGCAAATTCAACCTTTTTTAATTTTTACTTTATTAAACCTAAAAGCATCTTAAACAGCATAATAATACTTTGTTTTTATGGCGATCTTTTACTCCTATATGAAAAAGATCAAGATCCGCCATATGGTCAAAACATCATTTGTAAATCAATCACTGATCCTGGTCTAGCACCTAATAGCTCTAAACTAGATATCAGTTGTGGAGCTAAAACAGAAGATGAATGGTTAGAACGTGTATATTATCGTAGCATGCCATTATACGATGTCTTTAGTGAGAAACGTGCACCTAAACCAACTCACTTTACATTATTAATTAATGATGTAAGGGCAACGTATCCGTTACGAGCATGGAATACTACATTAACAGTTCCTACTCGTTCTGAAGATGGTTATGGGGTTGTAATTCAATTCCATCGGGTAGATGGTAATATGGAATTACAATTGGCGGCTGCACCAATGATGTTTATGGATATTTCTGAATCAGGGGTCGTAGTACATCCGTCAGATCCTGAAATCGATTCAGATCCAAACCATAATCCAGCTACGACTGTAATTGATATCCCGATTGAAGTGCAACGTATAGCGGGTAGAGGCGCAAGTGAACCTGTTATTACGAAATACCGTGAATTACTAGAACGCATTAAACGTTATGGTTTATTAAAATACGAAATCATTAATCGTATTTACCAACGTATTCGTAATCAAGACTTGACACCTTCAAGTATTGCTAACGATGTTATCTTACTTGAAATGGAAATTAATAAAATTAACATTGATGACTTTAACCGAGATGATAGTAGAGATCCTATCGTATCAAGTATGGAACATCAACAGTAATAAACATCATATTTCCCGTATGGAAAAACCATACGGGAAATATGTTTAAATTAAGTTATAATTATTAATATTTTTACAAATAAAACATTATAATAAGAGGCTATATAACTCAGTTATATTTTTTGTATATATCCATTAATAATTAAAAGGAGTATTTATGTTTTTCTTTATCTTTTCATTAATTTTATTTATTCTTTTTGTTACTATTTTTATTATATTAATATATTTTAGTATTTTTTTAGATCATGGACAATTTATTAAGATTACTAAAAATATTAGTATTAATAAAAATAAATCTGAATTACTAGCTATAATATTTACGCTTCTCTTAATTCCGATTTCAACCTCTTTTATTCTTTCTAGTATTTATTCCATGGCAAAATAAAATTAGATTAAATAGATTATTTTTATAAACTTATATAATCTAAATAATAAAGGATCTACTGGAATCATTTCTAATGGATTATCCACTAACCTTGAATATAGGAGATTGAAAATATGAATACTAAATTCGTTTACGGGTATATAATGGAAACTATAGGTTTATATAGCGCTATGGGTGCTGCAACTATATTAACTGAAGAAAGAGCCAAATACCCAATGACATTAGATGATTTAGATTTTGATAAAATAAATAAATTGAAGACAGATCACCTGGTGGCTATTTACAATGATGATAAGTTTTTTAGAGAAGGATATGAAGAATTAACTGATATCAGGTATAATGATAACGCTATCAATTATTATAGAGATAATACTTCTTTAGTTGACGTCATAAAGGAAATCGTTTTAAATAGACCTAAAGGTTGTTTTATTATATTAGAATATACTAATAAAATTGATATATTGATATATAATAAATACTGTTATTACGACGATGCTATTAAAATATGTAAAACAGAAGGGTGAAGATAATTCTTCACCCTTCTTATATCATATTTTTTCTTCTTTAACTTCTTTTACAAAACCTTCAATATAAGATTTTTTCGTTTTATCCACTTTAATAATCAACTTAGATTCTAAAGTCGGTTCTACAACAGATGCAACACATATTTCTTGCATCTTATTCTGAACTATTCCATTAGACATTACATTTACTAATCTTCTTTTAACATATTTCATACTACTATTGCAAACTATAGAGTATTTGTACAAAGTAATTTCACCCATATTCTTCCCAATGGTTTTATACGTTTTATTCGAAAGATTATGATATTTCGGTAGACCTATAAGACACTGTTCAATAGTTTTACAAAAACTTATCCTAGGTGGTAATAGTTCAGAATAATTGCTACCTCTTGTTAACATAAATTCCCCCTCCCATTTCAAGCTGCTTTTTTATCCTAACTTATTTTTATTAACATAACTTTTACTGTTCTCACTTTATGCCACGTACAGAATCACACCAAAAAATGTGATTTAAATCACAAAAATAAAATGGAAATATATTTTTTGTGATATATATCACACTTATCAAAATCCAATATAAAAATTTTATTTGAACTACATCACACTTTTGCGATCAAAAATTTCTCGTTTTTTAAACTATGTGTTAATTTTTGCACGAAATTTCTTCTCCATTATTGAGGATAAAATTATGATTTCCACACAAACAAAATTACGCATACAAAATTTTGGTCGTTTTCTCTCCAATATGGTGATGCCTAACATTGGGGCATTCATCGCTTGGGGATTTATTACCGCACTCTTCATTCCAACTGGTTGGTTACCTAATGAAACATTAGGCAAACTTGTTGGTCCTATGATTACTTACTTATTACCCCTATTAATTGGTTATACAGGTGGGCGTTTAGTCGGCAGTGATCGAGGTGCTGTTGTTGGAGCTATCACGACTATGGGCGTCATTGTTGGTTCTGATATTCCAATGTTCTTAGGTGCAATGATCGCTGGTCCACTTGGTGGGTTCGCTATCAAAAAATTTGACAAATGGGTAGATGGTAAAATTAAAAGCGGTTTCGAGATGTTAGTAAATAACTTCTCGGCTGGTATCATCGGTATGATCTGTGCATTAATCGCTTTCTTAGCTATCGGTCCAGCAGTAAAAGCCCTTTCTACTGCACTAGCTGCAGGCGTAGATGTACTGGTTCAAGCTAACTTATTACCATTAACCTCTCTTTTTGTTGAACCAGCAAAAATCTTATTCCTAAATAATGCCATTAACCACGGCATCTTCTCACCATTGGGAATTCAACAATCTCAAGAATTTGGTCAATCCATCTTCTTCTTAATTGAAGCAAACCCAGGTCCAGGTTTAGGTGTATTATTAGCCTATATGCTTTTTGGCAAAGGCTCAGCAAAACAAACTGCAAGTGGGGCAGCAATTATCCACTTCTTAGGTGGTATTCATGAAATTTATTTCCCATATGTATTAATGAACCCACGTTTAATTCTTGCTGTTATTGCTGGTGGTGTATCTGGTGTTTTAACACTCACTTTAACGCAATCAGGGCTTGTTGCGCCTGCTTCTCCAGGTTCAATCTTTGCTGTGCTATTAATGACCCCAAAAGCCTCTATGTTTGGTGTTATTCTTGCTGTATTAATTGCTTGCGCGGTGTCATTCGTCATCGCTTCATTCTTCTTGAAATTACAAAAAACCGAAGGTTCACTAGAAGAAGCTACTGCACAAGTAAAAAGCTTAAAATCGGGTTCAGCTGTGAATGTCAACAACGTTGAAATTAATTATTCAGGCTTGCAAAAAATCTTTGTATCTTGTGATGCGGGTATGGGTTCAAGTGCAATGGGTGCAAGTATGCTACGCAAAAAAGTCAATGATGCAGGTTTACCAGTTGAAGTCGCAAATTGCGCAATTAATGATTTACCAGAAAATGCACGTTTAGTCATTACTCACCAAGACTTAACTTTGCGTGCAAAACAACAAGTTCCAAATGCAATTCACCTTTCATTAACTAATTTCTTAGATAATAAATTCTACGACAATTTAGTCAATGAACTGAAAGCAGAACTTAATACTCAAAAAGCGGAAGTCATGTCTAACGAAAACCAAAATACAGGCACTTTTTCCTTAGCAACAAACCAAGTCTTTTTAGGCTTAACTGCCGCCAATAAAGAAGAAGCTATTCGTTTTGCAGGTGAGCAATTAGTGAAAGGTGGTTTTGTTCAACCAAGTTACGTTGAAGCAATGTTAGAACGTGAAAAATTGGTATCAACCTATCTTGGCGAGGGCGTAGCAGTACCGCACGGAACGATTGAAGCAAAAGAGGCTGTATTAAAAACAGGTATTGTATTCTGTCAGTATCCTGATGGTGTTCGTTTCACTGATGAAGATGATGGCATAGCTAAATTAGTGATCGGTATTGCAGCGCGTAATAATGAGCATATCCAAGTTGTATCTGCAATTACCAACGCACTGGATAGTGAAGCAGCAATCAATACACTGACCACTACAGGTGATGTCGAAAAAGTGCTCACATTACTGAAAGGTTAATAGTTGTAGGGAACGTGGTGTTATCACTACGTTCTTTTTTATTTAGGAGATTTATAATGAAAGCATTACATTTTGGCGCTGGCAATATTGGACGTGGTTTTATTGGTAAATTACTTGCTGATGCAGGTATCCACGTTACATTTGCCGATATTAACGAAACCGTGATTAATTTATTGAAAAAACAACAATCTTATTCAGTAAAAATCGTTGGTGATGGTGCAAATCATATTGAAATTGTTAACAATGTTGATGGTTTAAATTCTGTTAATCAAGATGAATTACTAGCGAAAATTCAACAAGTCGATCTTATTACTACTGCTATCGGTGCAGGTGTACTTAAAATCATTGCAAAACCCTTAGCACAAGGTTTACTTGCTCGTATTCAACAAGGGAATACCCAACCATTAAATATTATTGCCTGCGAAAATATGGTTCGTGGCACAACAAATCTAAAAGAACATATTTTTAGCCATCTTTCCGAACAAGAACAACAACTTATAAGCCAATATGTTGGTTTTGTGGACTCTGCGGTGGATAGAATTGTTCCGCCAGTAGAAGCCAACGCAGAAGATCCGTTACAAGTTACCGTAGAAGAGTTTAGTGAGTGGATTGTTGATGAAACTCAATTTAAAGGCGATATTCCAAACATTCCTGGTATGGAACAGACAGATAACTTAATGGCATTTATTGAACGTAAATTATTTACGCTAAACACAGGGCACGCAGTTACTGCTTATCTCGGCAAACTTGCTGGCTACCAATTCGTCAAGCAGTCGATTGATGATGAAAATATCAAACAACAAGTCAAAGCGGTTATGCAAGAAAGTGGTTCCGTTTTAATCAAACGCTATCATTTCGCCCCAGCCGCCCATGCAGCCTATATTGAAAAAATCTTAAAACGTTTTGCCAATCCCTACTTACAAGATGATGTTGATCGTGTTGGGCGTGAACCTTTACGCAAACTCAGCTATAATGACCGCCTCATCAAACCATTGCGTGGCACATTGGAATATCAATTACCACATACAATGATTTGTAAAGCTGTTGCTGCAGCACTTTGTTATACCAATGCAAATGATCCACAAGCCGTTGAATTACAACAAACACTAGCGACTGAAGGTGTAATGGCAACCTTAGCCAAATATACTGGACTTGAAGATCAAGCAATATTGACAGAAATTGCACAAGCGTATGCAGTATTAAACAACTAACTTTTTTCATGTGGTAAAAGGGTCTAATGATCGAAGAAAAATTGAATGAGGTTACAACTGCACGCGGTTTAATTATCGCAGCAGTAACTATCTTTGATGAAGCCATTGATCATTTAATCAATCGCGTATTCCGTAAAACAGATTTTGTTGTCGAGTCTGTTATTGAATCTTTATTTGAACATTCAGGCCCTTTATTTGATTTCAAAATCCGCCTAAAAGTCTTATTAGGGTTAGGCGTGATTTCAAAAGAAATTTTTGAAGATATTAATGCTTTTATTAAATTAAAAGATACCATTAATAATCAAGAACAAGAGGCATCTTTTAGCGATCCGATGTTCTTCAATTTTATCCAGCAGCTCCATTGCATTAAAGAATCGTTATTTATTAAAGATCCTCTACCAACACAAAATTCTTCTGACTCTCTACTCGATCAAGTAAAAATTATCCGCTGGGAAAAAATGATCCGTTCTTATTTAATCCTTTCAATTTTACATATTAATGAAGCATTGCAGATTGAGAGTCCTTTGTGAAATAATAACCTTTCATTAACTTATCCATCTATTACATTAATATGTTAATAAACCGTCTTAAAGAATCATCAACAAATCTCCTTTTAGGAAACAAATTAATCGGTGAAATAACACGAATAGAAAAAGGTAATAGGTTTGATTTTGAAATATCTAAACCAGATGGACTTCAAGGTTATATATTACAACTCACTACATTTGGAAAAGGATATATTTTTGATGGAGAAAGATATTTTTCCACCTCTCGAGGAGAGCTACTGCTATTTTCTCCAAAATCATTCTATAAATGTTCTCGCCACCCTAAAAATCAATACTGGCATTATAAATGGATATATTTTTTACCAAATCCTCAATGGGATAAATGGCTGATATGGTCTAATACAAAAAATGGTATTGGAAAAATTACTATTAATGATGAATACTTATTCCAAGAAATTAGTCAACTCTTTACTAAAATAGAGATTGAATATAAATCACATAACAATTTTAGGGAAGAAATGAGTTATAGCTTATTAAACCACCTATTACTCAAATGCATGACGCTAGAAAATATACAGCCCACTCAAGTTATTGATGAAAGAATCATTACTATTTGCCAACTCATTAAAAATGACCTATCCCTCAATACCAGTATTGATAATTTAGCTAAACAGGTATTTCTATCTCCCTCAAGAATATCAAGATTATTTAAACATTCTCTAGGCATTAGTATTACTCAATGGAGAGAACAAGAGCGCATTACTGAAGCAAAAAAATTTCTCTATTTTTCTGATATCAGCATTAATACTTTAGCCAAGAATTTAGGCTATGATGATCCATTATATTTTTCTAAAGTATTCAAAAAGAATACTGGTTTCTCCCCTTCTCAATATAGAGAAATCGAGAGAAATCGAGAAAAATAAGAAATATGTGAGATAGATCTCACTTCTCCTACAGGTGCAGAATATTCCATATAAACACCTAAAAATTACATATCTTTCACTTATTATTCTCTAATATGATTGAGTCGTTCTTAGAAAAGAAAATTCTATTTTTAGGAACACTGGTAACTAAACATATGAGGAATTTCCGATGAAAAAAAACACATTCAGTAAACTCAGTAAATTACTATTCACCAGTATTGTAGCTTTTAGCTGTTCTAATGTTGTCTTAGCTGGTGATATTGTCAATATCTCAAAAATTGATGGTATGCCTTGGTTTAACCGTATGGCTGAAGGTGTCGTTCAAGCAGGTAAAGACAATAATATCAAGGCATATCAAGTTGGACCATCTAATACTGATGCGCCTCAACAAGTAAAATTAATAGAAGATTTAATTGCCAAAAAAGTCAGCGCAATTTCTATCGTTCCTAATGATGCCAATGCCTTAGAGCCTGTGCTACAAAAAGCTAAACAGAATGGTATCGTAGTATTAACTAACGAATCTGTAGGACAACCAAGTGCAGATTGGGATATTGAAATTATAGATAATGCACAATTTGCCGCTGATTATGTTGAAGAAGTTGCTAAAGCAATAGGTAATAAAGGAGGATATGTTATTTATGTCGGTGGCTTAACTGTACCACAACACAATCTATGGGCTGACCTATTTATTAAATATCAAAAGCAACATTATCCAGAAATGTATGAAGTTACGAATCGAATGCCTGTTGCAGAAAATATTGATGATGCCCGCCGAACAACTATTGATTTAGTAAAAGCACATCCAGATTTAAAAGCAGTTATTTCGTTTGGTTCTCAGGGCCCTATTGGTGCAGGCTTAGCAGTTAAAGAAAAAAGATTAAAAAATAAACTTAATGTATTTGGTATGATGATTCCTTCACAAGCAGCCTCTTTAATAAAATCTGGAAATATTACTATGGGAATTACATATGATCCAGCAGACTCAGGGTATGCACTAACAACTGTTGCTTCTAAAGTTTTACAAGGAGAACCCATTCAAGATGGACTTGAAGTTAAAGGTGTTGGTAAAGCCAAAGTAGATATAGAAAGAAAACTAATCCAATTCCATAATGTACTTAAAGTAACAAAAGACAATATCAATACCTTATATTAATTTTATCCCCCCCTAAATAATGGCTCATTATTAGAGCCATTTCTTAAATAAGAGGTAAGTAATATGGCATTTATTACTATGAAAAAAATAAGCAAAACATTCTATGGTGTTAAAGCATTAAATAATATTGGATTATCATTAAATTATGGTGAAGCGCTTTGTCTAGCTGGGCAGAATGGGTGTGGAAAATCAACTCTAATAAAAATTTTATCGGGAGTATATACTCCCGATTTAGGAGCTGAAATTCAAATAGGTGCACATAGTTATACTAAACTTACCCCTGAAGAATCTATAAAAAAGGGAATTCAAGTTATTTACCAAGATTTAGCTTTATTTCCTAATTTAACTGTCGCTGAAAATATCACAATTAATAATTATAGAAAATTAGGCTGGGTAAACCAGCATGCACAAAGAGAACAAGCAAAACAAGTTATTGATAGCATCAATGCAGATTTAGATCTTGATGCGACTCTTGAAACATTACCCATCGCGCAACAACAATTAGTTGCAATCTGTAGAGCTTTAGCTCAAAACGCTAAACTGCTTATTATGGACGAACCCACAGCCTCGCTAACTGCTAAGGAAGTAAATGATTTATTAGAACTTGTTCTTAAATTAAAAAGTAAAGGAATAAGTATTATATTTGTTAGTCATAAACTTGCTGAAGTAATGCAAGTATCTGACAGTGTACTTGTATTAAAAGATGGCAATATGATAGGTAAATACCCTATTTCTGAAATAACTGAAAGACAATTAGGATTTCTAATGACTGGATTAGAAATTATTCAGAAAAAATTGCCAGACATAGATTTCACTAAAAAGAAAACAATATTAGAAGTTAAAAACCTAACATTATCTCCACAATATAGAAATATCAACTTTTCACTAAGAGAGGGTGAGATAATTTCAATTACTGGATTATTAGGGTCAGGCAGAACTGAATTATGTTTAAGCCTATTTGGCATTACTCGTCCCTCATCTGGGCAGATTCTTTTAAATGGTAAAGAAATTCAATTTAGAACCAATAGAGATGCTATTCAATCTGGTATAGCTTATGTCTCAGAAGATAGAATGAATATTGGTTTAATTATGTCAGAAAGTATACACAATAATATTATATCTACTATTTTCAAAAAAATATCTAATAAGATTGGCATGATAAATAATAAAACATCATATACAAAAAGTAATAACTTAATACAACAGCTAAATATAAAACTTGCTAATTCTAATGTTCCGGTTAATACATTATCTGGAGGTAATGCTCAGCGTGTATCTATTGCAAAATGGTTAGCCATATCACCTAAAATCATTATTTTAGACTCACCAACCATAGGGGTCGATATCGCGAATAAAGAGGGAATATTTCAAATCATTAAGTCTATGGCAGAACAAGGTATTTCTATTATATTCATTACAGATGAAGTAGAAGAAGCTTATTATAATAGCCATAAAATCCTAATTATGAAAAGAGGAGAAATTACTAATGAAATAATCCCATCACATTCTACAGAGAAAAAAATTTCGGAGATTATTTATGAAAACACTTAGTAATAAAATTTTACTACTTACTATTATTATATTAGCTATAGTACTAACCTTAACAACAAATGATTTTGCAACAATAGAAAATATTTATGATGTAATTAACAATTACTCTATGCTAATGATTTTAGCTTGTGGTTTATTTGTTGTTTTACTTTCTGGTGGAATAGATATTTCTTTTCCAGCTATTACCATCATCGCACAATATGTAATGATCTCATTCATATCCGATCACAATATAGGATTATTAGGCGTATTTTCAATTTCTATTATTATAGGAATATTACTTGGTTTTATTAATGCCATAATTGTCAACAAACTTAATGTACCATCAATTATCATTACCATATCGACACTTAATATTTTCTATGGTGCTTTACTTTATATTACTAAAGGGGTATGGCTTTACGATTACCCATCTTGGTTTCAACAAGAATTTATCTTATTTAAAACAGTTAATACAGATGGTTTTGAATATGGTTTATCATTCCAGGCTATGGTTGCACTAATTGCTATTTTATTAACTTGGATAATAACAAGAAAATCTAGCATCGGACGGAAAATATATGCGTTAGGTGGAAATAAAGATGCTGCATCTAGAATAGGTTTTAATATTTTAAAACTGCATCTATTCACATATGGTTATATGGGGCTAATGTCTGGTTTAGCTGGTGTTGTACAATCTTATACCGTTCAATCTGTTGCACCAGATTCACTACTTGGATATGAATTAACTGTTCTGGCCGCTGTTGTGCTTGGTGGAGCAAGTTTATCTGGAGGGAAAGGTACATTATCAGGCACTATTATGGGCGTTACTTTATTAGCAATAATCCAAAATGGGTTGAATCTTTTAAATATATCATCTTATTGGCAAACAGTTGTAACAGGAATAATTATTATTCTAAGTGTTAGTGCCACAGCCTTAGGTCAACGCAAACAACAAGGAGTATAGAATGAAAAATAAATTAGATAACTCAATTAAATATTTATTTATTCTATTTGTTATTTCAATAATTATTTTCAGCATTCTTATACCAGATATATTTTGGTCTATTTCTAACTTTCAATCCATGGCGTCTCAAATTCCTATTTTAGGAATATTAACGCTAGCTATGGCCATTACAATGTTATCTGGAGGAATTAATTTATCTATTATTGCAGGAATGAATACTTGCAGTCTTATCATTGCCTATTATGCGACCCAATATAATAGCTTATCTTATCTTTTCATTGGTATTTTATTCAGCTTTATCTGTGCTATTGCTATAGGGTTATTTAATGGAGTCCTTATCTCCACTATAAAAGTATCTCCTATATTAGCTACCTTAGGAACAATGACTTTGCTTAATGGATTAAACGTTTTAGTTACTAACGGCTCAACTATTGCAAACTTTCCTTCATCGATCCTACTTCTTAATTCAGAAAGTATTATCTTAGTACCTTTACCTATTATTATATTCATAATTTTAGCCATAATAATATGGCTTATTTTAGAAAAAACCACATTAGGAAAATATATTTACTTTATTGGAAACAATGAGAAAGCAACATTTTATTCAGGCATCAATACAAAAAAAGCAATAAATTATATCTATATATTATCTGCTGTATTATGTGTTTTTGCCGCAATTTTAATGATGGCCAAGCTAAATTCTGCGAAAGCTTCTTATGGTGATTCTTATTTATTAACGTCCATTCTAGCAACTGTTTTAGGTGGGGTTAATCCAGATGGTGGTAGAGGAAAATTGATAGGAATTATACTTGCTTTAGTTCTATTACAAATTATTGAAAGCGGTCTAAATATGTTAGGCATTAGCAGCTATATTACTAAGATACTATGGGGAGTTTTACTTATTTTCTTCATTTTTCTACAAAAAAATAAATTTTTTAGCAAGCATAATTGATAGAGGTTTACAAATATGAGAAAAGCAAGAAGTATTATTGAGAATGGGGAAGCTGTTCTAGGTATTGAATTCGGTTCAACGCGTATAAAAGCAGTTCTTATTGATAACATAGGTACTATTTTAGCAACAGGTATTTTTGATTGGGAAAACCATTTAAAACAAGGTATATGGATATATCATCAAGACGAAATTTGGTCTGGTTTACAGTCTGCTTATCTCAATTTAAGTGATAATGTAAAAGAAAAATATCAAATAAATATTGAAAACTTATCTGCTATTGGGATTAGCGCCATGATGCACGGTTATTTACCATTTAACAATAAAGGTAAACAGTTAGTTGATTTTAGAACTTGGAGAAATAATATAACTCAAGAGGCTTCGAAAAAATTAACTACACTTTTTCAATATAATATTCCACAACGATGGAGTATAGCTCATTTATATCAAGCAATATTAAATAATGAGGTTCATCTTAACGAAATTGATTATATTACAACGTTATCTGGTTATATTCATTGGAAACTAACAAATCAAAAAGTATTAGGTATTGGCGATGCATCAGGAATGTTTCCTATCGATATAAAAAAACAATCATATGATGAAAATATGTTAAATCTCTTTGAGGAATATATCTCAAATAAAAAATACCCTTGGAAAATTAAAGAAATTTTACCTAAAGTTCTGGTTGCAGGTGATATTGCTGGAAGATTAACAGAAGAAGGAGCAAAATTACTCGACCCTTCTGGTAAATTACATTCTAATATTCCATTCTGTCCTCCTGAAGGTGATGCTGGCACAGGAATGGTTGCAACAAATAGTATCAAAGAAAAAACAGGTAATATTTCTGCAGGTACCTCAGCTTTTACAATGATTGTATTAAAAGATCAGCTTTCTAAAGTATATGAAGAGTTAGATATGGTTACTACACCTACAGGCAAATTAGTTGCAATGGCTCATTCAAACAACTGTACATCAGACATTAATGCATGGATATCTTTATTTGGAGAATGTTTACAGCAATTTGGTGTCAACATTTATTCTGAGGAGTTATATGAGGCATTATTTCTGCAAGCATTAAAAGGAGATAATAATTGTGGAAATTTACTTTCTTATGGATTTTATTCTGGTGAGCATAATTTAGGATTAACATCAGGCTGCCCTATATTTATTCACCCAACAAATTCTCATTTCAACCTATCCAATTTTATGAGAAGTCATATTTATTCTGCTTTTGCTGCAATGAAATTAGGAATAGATATTTTACAAAAACAGGAGAATGTCAATATTGATCGAATATTTGGTCATGGCGGTATTTTTAAAACTGCAGGCGTAGCACAAAAAATTCTTGCTTCAGCGCTAAATACCCCTATTGCAACAATGAATACAGCTGGTGAAGGGGGAGCATGGGGAATAGCATTATTAGCAAATTATATCAATGAAAATAGAGTATCTCTAGAATATTATTTAGACAATAAAATTTTTACTAATACAGATATTTCGGTTATGCAACCAGATAAAGCTCTTATTCAAGGATATGAAGATTATATGAATAGATATAGAAAAAACTTACCAATTATAAAAAAGGCAGTTGAATTAAACCAATTAAATTATAATTAATATCATTCTCTAATTTATACGATAATAAAATTAAATAAACATAACAAAAACTCTTATTAATATAAGAAACAAAAATATAGATTAAAAGATTATCCTACATAGTATTAGAGTACTATTTCCTACAACTATGCCAAAACGCATTCACTACTGGGTTATGTAGGTTCTTTTGATTTACACAAATGCCTAACGCAAGGGAATCAATATTGGGTTGGATATTTAAATAGGTAATTTGTGTGTTCATAGGATTATGCGCAATCACAACATCTGGCAATAATGCCAGCCCAAACCCCATTGCTACCATTGGTACAATGCCTTCATGTCCAGCTACCGTAGCATAGATTTTTGGGTGCTTAATGCCTTTTTGTGTAAACCATTGCCCAATTTTTTGGCGAGCTGGTCCCTCCACTGGGACGATAAAGGGAATCTCTTGCCAATTAATCGGTTGTTGCTGTAATAACTGGTTGGCAACACACGCCACTTTTGGGGCAATTAATGAGAATGGCAAGCTATCAATCTGATGAAAAATGACATTTTCTGGTAATTGTTCAGGTTCCCCCGCAATCGCAAGATCCACTTGCCGACTTTGTACTTGTTGTACGGCTAATGCAGGATCGCCTGTTTTTAGTTGAATCTCGACTTTTGGATATTTCTGTCTAAATGTGGCTAAAATCTCTGGTAAATGGCTATAACTCGCCGTTACCGAACAAAATAACCGAATCTCTCCAGCTAAATCCATGGTATTAGGTTGTAATTGTTGCTGTAACAACCGCCATTCCTGTAATGTTTTCTCAGCAAACAAATAAAACTGTTCGCCTGCTGGGGTTAATTCAACTGAACGATTATCTCGCCAAAATAATATCGTTTCCATTTCTTCTTCTAGTCGTTGAATCTGGCGAGAAAGCGTGGAGGGACTGAGATGGTTTAGCGTCGCTGTTCTCGCAAAGTTTTTACTTTCACAAAGGTGTAAAAATAATTTTAGTTGTTGGAAATCCATGATTACCTGCCAAAAAGAGAATTTGTTAAAAATATTGCACATTATGCAAGCATGGATTTCAATAATATCAATTTACGCAATAAAAAAAAGTCTTATACTCACCTTATCACAATTTAGTAAACACAATTTATTGATAACCACTCATAGGAGTATTTATGGCTAACTATTTCAATACCTTAAACTTACGTCAAAAATTAGATCAATTAGGTCGTTGCCGTTTTATGGATCGCAGCGAATTTGCAGATGAAGCAAACTTTCTAAAAGGCAAAAAAGTGGTGATCGTAGGTTGTGGGGCACAAGGTTTAAACCAAGGATTAAATATGCGTGATTCTGGATTAGATGTCAGTTACGCATTGCGTAAAGAAGCGATTGCAGAAAAACGTGCCTCTTTCCAACGTGCTTCAGAAAATGGTTTTGTCGTAGGTAGCTATGAAGATCTCATTCCACAAGCAGATTTAGTGATTAACCTTACCCCAGATAAACAACACAGCAGCGTTGTACAAGCAGTCATGCCATTAATGAAACAAGGTGCTGCATTAGGTTATTCACATGGTTTAAACATTGTCGAAGTCGGCGAGCAAATTCGTCCAGATATTACCGTGGTTATGGTTGCGCCAAAATGCCCAGGTACAGAAGTGCGTGAAGAATATAAACGTGGCTTCGGTGTACCAACCTTAATCGCTGTTCACCCTGAAAACGATCCAAAAGGTGAGGGTATGGCAATCGCTAAAGCTTGGGCTGCGGCAACTGGTGGACATCGTGCTGGTGTACTAGAATCTTCATTTGTGGCTGAAGTGAAATCTGATTTAATGGGTGAACAAACTATCCTATGTGGAATGTTACAAGCAGGCTCATTAATTTGTTATGACAAACTGGTTGCTGATGGGAAAGATCCTGCGTATGCCGCACAATTAGTACAATACGGTTGGGAAACTATCACTGAAGCGTTGAAATTAGGGGGTATCACTCTCATGATGGATCGCCTCTCTAATAATGCAAAATTACGTGCGTTTGAACTTTCTGAACAGATCAAAGGCATGTTAACCACGCTATTCCAAAAACATATGGACGACATTATTAGTGGTGAATTCTCTGCCACCATGATGGCTGACTGGGCAAATGGCGATAAAAACTTACTGACTTGGCGTGAAGAAACAGGCAAAACTGCCTTTGAAAATGCGCCTAAATATGAAGGCAAAATCAAAGAACAAGAATACTTTGATAATGGCGTGTTAATGATTGCGATGGTGAAAGCAGGGGTTGAACTTGCATTTGATACTATGGTTTCCAGCGGTATTATTGAAGAATCTGCTTATTATGAATCACTTCATGAATTACCGTTAATCGCCAATACTATCGCGCGTAAACGTTTATATGAAATGAATGTGGTAATTTCAGATACCGCTGAGTACGGAAACTATCTCTTTGCTAATGTGGCAACGCCAATTATGCGTGAAAAACTTGTACCGCAATTACAAAAAGGTGATTTAGGCGAAGCAGCTCCTACTGTGGAAATTGATAACATTACCTTACGTGATGTGAATGAAGCCATTCGTAACCACCCGATTGAAAAAGTGGGGCAAAAACTTCGTGGCTATATGAAAGATATGAAACGTATTGTGGTAGTGAATTAATCATTATGCCAACCCAATCGTTCAAAAAATTGCCCTATTATGTAGGGCAATTTTATATCGGATAACCGCTATCCCTTATTTAATCGAAAAGGTGCACAACGCTGTTCTATCATCGTTGACGGCTGCTTTAATTGAGTTAATAACATCTCCGCCGCCCATTTTCCTGCTTGGTGATAACCAAAATCAAGATAAATCAAATTAGGTACCACAAACTGCAATAAGGCATTTCCCCCAACACAAGCAATAGGGATATTTAATTGCTTTTCTTGTAGATATTTAAATACGCCTAATGCTAAACGACTACTAGCGCACACAATAACATCAACGGATTGCGTAAATAATTTTTGTGCATCTTGATAGCTGCTTTCCATCTCCAGCTGCGTTTTAATTAAATTTGGTACGATTTGATATTGCTGACAAAATGCCAGATAACTTTGATTACGTAAATAACCTGTTGTTTCATCATGATCATCTATCCCTAAATAAGCAATATTTTTTAAACCCTGACGATAGAAATGTAACAATAGTGTTTGTATCGCATTTTTATCGTCATAAAAAACAGAAGAAATATTGGGATATTGACGAGCAACTGTAACTAAAGATTTTTTCCATTGTTTAACAATATTCTCAGAAAGCTTCGAAAAGGCAAATAATATCACCCCATCAACATTTCGTTTTTCAAATAATTGGAAATGTTGTTGTACTGAGGCAACTTGAAACTGACTCTCTACAATTAGTGGCGTAATATGTTGCTGATAGAGCTCATGTAATATTGCCCTTAACGTTTGTGATTCAGCCGTTGAATCTAAACGTGTAACGATGATACCTATAACAGGCATCGTTGCGCCACGCATAGCTCTGGCGCTTTGGTTTGGCTGAAAATTTAATTGTTTAACAATGTGTTGCACTAATTGGCGGGTTGATTCACTCACTTTAGGATCATCGTTTAAAACACGAGAAACCGTTGACTTACTGACCTTTGCTAATTGAGCAATATCTTTTATTGTATACTTCATAAAATTAACAAACCTTTTTCTATCATCACCGCTTAGAGGGTGGTGATAATAGATAATCGGCATCTTTCACATAAATCAATCTTTAACGTTGGTAAAGATACACCGCTTGATAAGGCTTTAATTCTATCTCATCTTTCAGCTCAAATATATCCTGATAATTATTCATTAGGCATTGCCAAGATGAATTTGACCATGCAGAAAGATTCATTGTTTGAGTTTGTGCGGTTAAATTTGCTAAGACAAGTAATTTTTCATTCTTATCTTGACGGATATAACACCAAATTTCGTGCTTTTCAGGGCAAAGATCTAAATAATCACCATTGATAAAAATCCCATACTGTTTGCGTAATTGAATCAGTTGTTGATAACAATAAAAAACGGAATTTTTATCTGCCAGTGCTTGTTCCACGTTGATCTGGGTAAAATTCTCCGCAACTGCAATCCACGGTGTGCCAGTGGTAAAGCCTGCGTTCGGGCTACTATCCCACTGTACAGGAGTTCTGCCGTTATCGCGTGATTTTTGTGCTAAAATCTTGATGATCAACGCTTCTTCTACCCCTTTTTCTTTCAATTCTGCATAAGCATTTAGGCTTTCGACATCACGGTAGGCGTGAATATCGCTGAAGTTCGGGTTGGTCATTCCAATCTCTTCACCTTGATAAATATACGGCGTGCCTTGCATTCCGTGCAGGAGCATTGCCAGCATTTTGGCAGAGATCGTTCTGAGCGCCTGTTCATCGCCAAAGCGGGAAACAATGCGTGGCTGGTCGTGGTTACACCAAAACAGCGCATTCCACGCACGGTTGTGCATTCCCTGCTGCCAGTAATTGAAGATCGATTTTAACTCCACAAAATCAGGCTTGGCGTACGTCCATTTCTCCCCATTAGGGTAATCGACTTTCAAATGGTGGAAATTAAAAGTCATTGAAAGTTCTGTACCCTTAAGATTGGCGTACTGCTGGCAATGCTCCAGCTTGGTGGAAGACATTTCACCGACCGTCATTAGCTGAAATGGGGTAAGCGCTTGTTGGTTTAGTTCTTGTAAATATTGATGAATTTTCGGGCCATCGGTATAAAAACGTCTGCCGTCGCCCTCAAAATCATCTTCAAAGGTGGCAGGTTTAGAAATCAGATTCACCACATCTAAACGCAAGCCGTCCACGCCTTTTTCTGCCCAAAAACGGCAAATATCGTACAGCTGGGCACGCAATGCAGGATTTTCCCAATTTAAGTCCGCTTGTTCAGGGGCGAATAGGTGCAGGTAGTATTTTTGCGCTTTATCCGACCATTTCCACGCACTGCCACCAAATTTTGATTTCCAATTGGTTGGGCTTTCACGCCAAATGTAGTAGTCGTGGTACTCGCTTTGTGGATCTTCACCCTGCTTGAACCACTCGTGGAAAGTTGAGCTGTGGTTAAATACCATATCCATAATGATGCGGATATTGCGCTTGTGCGCTTCGTCGATCAGTTGCTCAAAATCCGCCATTGTGCCATAGCTGGGGTCAATGTCGCGGTAGTTGGCAATATCATAACCATTGTCAATTTGTGGCGAAACATACATCGGTGTGATCCAAATACCATCAACCCCCAATGTTTGCAAGTAGTCTAGGCGTTTGATGATCCCTTGAATATCGCCCGTGCCAGAGCCTGTTGTGTCCTGAAAACTTTTCGGGTAGATTTGGTAAATCACCCCATTTTTCCACCAATTATTCATCATTTTGCTTCCTTGAAAGAGTAAAGCCCTCCAACAATAGAGGGCAAAATAAAAAGTATTAATCTAAAGTACCATTAATGGTTTTGCGTTTATACACAATCACGGTTAAGAGAATTGGCACAACAATTGCCACCACCATTGCCACCGCAAACGTTCCCCAGAATTGGTGCTGAATGGAAAGAATACCCGGTAAGCCACCTACGCCGATACTGCTTGCCAACACGCCAGCCAGCCCACACACGAGCGCCGCACAGGCAGAACCAATCATCGCACACAGCATTGGGAAGCGGTATTTTAAGTTGATCCCATACATTGCAGGCTCGGTAACGCCCAAGTAGGCAGAAAGTGCGGCTGGCACTGCCACTTCACGCACGCTGGCTTTTTTGCTCATAATGATGATTGCTACCACCGCAGAGGCTTGCGCAATGTTTGATAATGCAATCAACGGCCATACTGGTGTACCACCCATATTTTGGATCATCTGCATATCAATGGCGAGTGAAGTTTGGTGAACCCCAGTTACCACCAACGGCGCATATAAGAAACCAAATAATGCCGCACCAACTGGGGCAAAATCGCCTGTCATCGCATTGCGTACCACAAATGCCACGCCGTTACCAATTTCACGTCCGATAGGCCCGATAATGGTGTGCGCTAAGAATACTGCTAAAATAATTGATACCACTGGCACGATGATCAAATTTAAGAAATCTGGCACAATTTTGTTCATCAAACGTTCAATGTAAGAGAGCGCCAACCCTGCCATAATTGCAGGAATGACCTGCGCTTGGTAGCCTACTTTCTCAATTTGTAACCAACCGAAATCCCAGCTTTCAGGAATTTGTGCGCCTAAACCGTACGAGTTCATCAACTGTGGCGAAACCAGCGTAACCCCAAGTACGATCCCAAGAATTGGCGAAGTACCCATTTTACGGGCAATCGACCAACAAATCCCCACTGGTAAGAAGTGGAAAATCGCCTCGCCAATCAGCCATAAGAACGAATGCACACTGTTCCAGAATGGACTAACTTGGGTGAGCGTTTTGCCGTCGATCATCGCAATATCGCCAATCACATTGCGGAAACCTAAAATCAAACCACCGCTGATAAGCGCAGGCAACAACGGAATAAAAATATCCGCCATATGCGAGATAAGGCTCTCATACCATTTTTGATTTTGGCGCGCTGCCGCTTTGACTTGCTCTTTATCCACACTGGCAAGCCCTGTTTTTTCTAATAATAATTTGTAATAATCCCCGACTTCCTGTCCGATAACGACTTGATATTGCCCACCTGTCGCAAAATTGGCTTTCACCATTGGCAACTGCTCAATGGCTTTAGCATCAACTTTGCTCTCATCGTTTAACACAAAACGCAAACGGGTAATACAGTGGGTAACAGTGGCGATATTCTCACGCCCACCGATGTACTCCACCAGTTTATCCACAGCTTGTGGATCAATTTTTTGTTTAGCCATAATATTCCCCTCAATTATGTTTTTGACTTATCGTAATATATGATAATGGGAACGTTCCCAATGGCAAATAAAAAAGCGAAGAGAATCTATAAAATGTGATACAAATCACATTTTATAACGCAAAAAAGAAAGGTATCAAATGAAGATAAAAATATGATGAATGGAAAATAAAGTGTAAAAAAGAAAAAGTAGAATGGATATTCTCCACTCTACTTCGCATCATTATTGACCATAATAAGCATTTTTACCATGCTTGCGCAAATAGTGCTTATCAAGTAGGACTTGTTGCATAGAATCAATTTGTGGATTAAGTTGATAAGAGAAAAGATTCATGCACGCAATTTCTTCTAGTACAACTGCATTATGTACGGCATTGTGAGGATCGGTTCCCCAAGCAAAAGGTCCATGTGAATTCACTAACACGGCAGGAACATCTTTTGCTTCAATACCTCGAGTACGAAACGTTTCAACAATCACTTTTCCTGTTTCTAATTCATATTCACCTTGAATTTCTGCATCTGTCATTTTGCGTGTACAAGGAATCGTACCGTAAAAATAATCAGCGTGTGTGGTACCTAAAGCTTTTAAGTCTAATCCAGCCTGCGCCCATGAAGTCGCATGACGAGAATGCGTATGAACAATTCCACCGAGGGTAGGAAATTGACGATAGAGTTCCAAATGCGTTGGTGTATCTGAGGACGGTTTTTTATTGCCTTCCACGACTTTTCCAGTTGCTAAATCAACCACCACCATATCATCGGCTGTCATAACATCATAATCAACACCCGATGGTTTGATCACAACTAACCCTGACTCTCGATCAATACCACTAACGTTCCCCCAAGTAAAAGTAACTAAACCATATTTTGGTAAATCTAAATTTGCTTCAAATACTTGTTGTTTTAATTGTTCTAACATATAAAACCTCCCTCTTGCATTTTATTCTCTATCCAACGTCTTGCTTTAATAATTTCGGCAATCGGTTCTTCCGCCTTTTCCGTCCACATTTCAATCAAAAATGCTCCACGATAATTTAGTGCCTGTAATGTTTCAAATACCTTAACAAAATCTACACAACCTTCGCCAAAAGGTACATCACGGAATTGTCCTTTGCAGGTTTCAGTTACAGCATAAGTATCTTTTAAATGAATCGCGGCAATTTTATCAATTCCTAAGGCTAGCTCTTGAGGAACATCATTCCCCCAAGCCGTTAAATTACCAACATCAGGGTAAACGGTAAACCATGGTGAGGCAAAACGTTTATCCCAAGCTTTCCACTTAGTAATTGAGTTCATAAATTCTGTATCCATGATCTCAACTGCTAACATCACTTGATTTGCTGCTGCTTTTTCAACTGCCCACGCTAAGCCTTCAGCAAAGCGTTCAATCGTCCCCTCATCTTGTTCTTCATAATAGACATCATAGCCCGCTAATTGAATAGTACGAATACCAAGATCAACCGCTAATTGAATTGCCTTTTCCATAATCTCATAAGCTTGTTGGCGAATTTTCTCGTCATGACTACCAAATGGAAAACGGCGATGCCCTGATAAACACATTGATGGAACAGTGATCCCTGTTTCAATCGTAGCTTTCACAAAATCAATACGCTCTTGTTTACTCCAATCTAAACGACTTAATCGTTCATCTGTTTCATCAATGGAGATCTCGACAAAATCAAATCCACACGCTTTGGCAATCGCCAAACGTTCCCGCCAACTTAGCTGTTTTGGTAAGGCTTTTTCATAAATACCTAGTTTATGCTTTCTCATAACGTATCCTTTAGTCATAATGATTACTTACTACCAATTATTTTTTATTGATTGTTGAAAGCTAATCGCCATCTCTTGTCCACTTTCCCCTGTAAGCCCTCTACCTGCAATAAAGGCTTTTACACTAAATGGGGTAAATAATGATAACGATTCAGGTGTAATACCACCAGTAATCGATAATTGCAAACCTAATGCTGATAATTTTTTAATTTTCTCAAAATCGGCTTCTGTCCAGCCAATGCCTGCTAACTCCGCATCTCTAGGGCGATGGTAAATCGCTTGTTTAATCCCTAAATCTACCCATTGTTTTGCATCTTCATATGTCCAATGTCCATATAACTCAATCTGGATTTCTCCTCCACATTGATCAGCAATTTTTTTACTTGCTTCAATCGTGGCAATATGTGCAGCAGCAGAAACTGTAATCCAATTTGCCCCAGCCTCAAATGCCATCTTCGCTAATACACTCCCTGCATCTGTTGCTTTCATATCACACACAATAATATGGTTTGGATAACGTTCACTTAATGTTTTAACAGCATTCATACCTTGAGCAAAGGCAAGGATTGTTCCCACTTCAATAATATCAATCTGATCTTTAACGCGTTCTATACTCTGGATAGCCGTATCCATATCTTGGCAATCAAGTGCTAGTTGTAATAATGGTTTTGTCATAACTATTCTCTCTTACTAATATAAAATTTTACTGCTCTAACATTTTGATCGCATTAACAAACTGAGTATAACGTTGATATTTCTCACGGTATTTTTGATGTGCAGACCAATCTGGTGAAATAGATAAAACATCATGTTGTAATTGCTGTTGTGCTGTAGTGAAATCGTCATAGATACCCTTTCCAACCATCGCTGTTAATGCAGCCCCTAAGCACCCCGTTTCTGAAACTAATGGCACCTCTATCGGCAGCCCTGTTAAATCTGCTAACATTTGTCTCCAAACTTCTGAGCGCGCAGGTCCGCCTGTTACACGTAATACATCTGTTTTAGGAAAACGTTGTAATACACGTTCTAAATGTGTCATTAAGCTAAAAATCACCCCCTCATACACCGCTTGCAAGAGATGAGCTTGTGTGTGGATCGCTTGTAAACCATAAAAGCCAGCTCTTACGCCAAGTCCTGCATTTGAACCATATAAAAATGGCACAAATAACACACTACTTTCTGCCTTAGGTAAAGAAGCTACCATTTCATTAATTTTGTCATAACTGAGATCAGCCCATTGTTGGGTAAACCACTCTAAATTCCCTGCTGAGGTTGGACTTGCTTCATGCACTAAAAACTGCCCTTTTTCTGCATAACGTCCATAAACAAAAGGGAGTTGCTGATCAATATAATCAGTAATGCCACTGACCACTGTCCAAGTTCCCAACACAACATTTAATGCTGTTTTTTCACCTTGTTTCTCACAAGAAATCCCTGAACATAATGCCGTTGAAACAACATCAAATAATCCTCCCATCACAGGCGTACCAACACAAAGTCCTGTCGCTTTTGCGGCGGACTCCGTGATATAACCTGCTATCTCAGATGACTGAATAATAGGTGGAAAGGCTGGCAGCACCTCTTCAATCTGGAGTAATTTTGCTAATGCGGCATCATACTGCCCCGTTTGCATATTATATAAATTAGATTCGGAAATATTAGTAACTTCACAGGCAATTTGATCAGTTAAACAGAAACGCAAATAATCATGCGACATCATTACTGCACCAATATTATGATAACGCTCTGCTTGATGTTCTTTTATCCAACGTAGAATAGAAACAGGGTGTCCTGTCCATAATGTTTGGCGAGTAGTTGGGTAGAGTTGTTGTGGAATCTGTTCTGCCTGCCATTGTTTGACAATTTGTAAGGCTCTTTGATCGGAAGATAGGATACCATTACCTAATGGTTTACGCTGTTTATCTAACAGGAACAGACCTTTTCCCTGTGCAGAAATACCAACGCCTTGAATAAATTCTGGTGCAATCTGACTTTTCTTTATCACACCACTAATCACATCAATACAACTCTGCCATAATTCATTTAAATCTCTTTCTGCCCACCCAGGCTGACTACTAATAACCGCCAGCCCTTGTCTAAACGTGCCGTACTCCTGACCTTTATCATCATAAATGCCCGCTTTGATAAAGGTACCACCACAATCTATTCCAAGCCAAAACGCCATTACTCACTACTCCTATATGGGGGAATTATTCCCCCATAATTTTTTCTCTTGATTTACATTATTCTGCTAACGCATCAACAGCCTTAATTAAGGCATCACCATTTTTCTCAATAAAGAATTGGCGAACTGGTTGTTCAACAGTTTCTTTAAATGGCTTCATATCCACTGTTTCAACCACTTCTACGCCCGCTTTTTTCATCTTATCTAAGATTTCCGCTTCTTTCTTCGCATTGAGTTCACGTTGATATTGACCTGCTTCTTTCGCTGAATCAAGAATCGCATTCTGTAATTCTGGTGATAAACCATCAAATTTAGCTTTATTCATCACAACAATAAGTGGTGTATAACCGTGGTTTGTTAACGATAAATGTTTTTGCACTTCATACAATTTTGCTGACCATACGATACCAACTGGGTGTTCTTGTGCATCTACCGCACGGGTTTCTAATGCCGTATATAACTCAGACAATGGCATCGGTACTGGGTTTGCCCCTAATAATTGGAATGCCTTCACGTACATTGGATTTTGGTTAGTACGAATTTTTAATCCTTTCACATCTTCTGGTTTATGAATTGGCTGTTTTGAGTTTGTCATTGAACGGAAACCCACTTCCCAGAAAGCAAGTCCTTTCAGTCCTTTTTCTTCTAACTCTTTTAATAATCCCTGCCCTATTTCTCCATCTAAAACACGATATGCGTGTTCTTTATTTTGAAAAATAAATGGAATATCAATCACATTCAAATTAGACACTAAGCCACTAAAATTAGGCGAACCAGACATTTCAATGTCAATCGTTCCACCACGCACACCACTGATCATCGCTTGTGCATTACCTAGTGTGCTATCAGGAAAAAGTGAAAGTTTTACCTCTCCTTTGGTTTTTTCTTTTAATAGATCATTAAATTTTTTCGCTGCTAAATGTTGAGTATCACTTCTTGGCGCTTCATAACCAAAGCGTAATGTAGTGGCTGCTTGAGCGCTGACTGCTGCAGCAACTAAAGTTAAACTAGCAAAAAATGCGGTTAATTTTTTCATATGATTCTCCTTAAATTAAGGTTGTAGCCAATGGAACGGTTCTAAAATAATTGCAGGGAATAAGATAAACAGTATCAATAGTCCCAATAACATAAACATATAAGGCAAAATTCCTCTTGCAGCTTGATCAAATGGTAATTTAGACACCCCAGTAATCACATTTAATACATTTCCAATCGGTGGCGTAATTAAACCGATAGAAGTATTGAGGATAAATAACACGCCAAAATACACAGGATCAATCCCAGCCTCTTCAACCAAAGGCATCAATACAGGTGTGAGGATCAAAACTGTTGGGGTTAAATCCATCACCATACCAATGACAAATACTGCGATCATAATAACGAATAGCAATAATGTCGGTGAGTCTAATAAAGGTTCTAATAACTCCGTAATTTGTTGAGGTAATTCAGCAATCGTAATTAACCACCCTGATACTTGTGCTGCGGCAACTAATAACATAACAACAGCTGTTGTCTTCGCTGAGGCAACTAAAACTTTATAAAGTCGATTAATTTTTAACTCACGGTAGATAAATAAAGAAACAAAGAGTGCATAGAATGCTGCAACAGCACCTGCCTCTGTTGGCGTAAAGATTCCCAAACGGAAACCACCAATAATGATCACTGGTAACAATAATGCCCAAATACTATTTTTAAAGGAGATACAAAGATCTTGTTTCGACGCTTTTGAAAATGTCATCAAATTAAGACGTTTTGCTTGCCAAGCCCAAAGTGCCGCTAAACATAGCCCCATCAAGATACCTGGAAAAATCCCTGCTAAAAATAATTTAGTAATAGATACGCCACTACTCACGCCAAAGATAATAAAAGGAATAGAGGGTGGAATAATCGGTGCAATAATACCTGCGGCACCAATCAATCCAGCAGAACGGTTAATCGGATAGCCTGTTGTTTTCATCATTGGAATCAACATTGCGGCAACAGCAGCCGTATCCGCTACGGCTGAGCCTGATAGACTTGCCATAATCATCGCAGCAATAATAGCAACAAAGCCTAATCCCCCTTTTTTATGCCCAACTAATTTCATCGGCAAATCAATAATCCGTTTAGATAAGCCCCCTTCATTCATTATTTCTCCCGCTAATACAAAGAAAGGTATCGCCAAAAGAGAGAAACTGTCTGCACCACTCACTAAATTTGATGCCAAAATTTGCGGATCAAACACATCTAAATGAAACATTAACGCGATTGAACAAACGATTAATGAAAAGGCAACAGGAATACCAAGGAAGATACTGCCTAATAATACGGAGAGAAAAATTAAAATCGTCATACCTTTTCTCCTTTAACGAGTAATGCTGCCGTGATAATAATGCGTAAACTAATCAAAATAGCAATAAATCCACTCATAATCACACTGGCTAAGAAGCTGATCCCTGTTGGAATCTCTGAAATTGGCGAATAATTATGCCAATTTATCACCATTTGCTGATAACTCCCGACAAAAATAAGATAACAGCAAACTAACATAATACTATTTGTTACCAATGTAAGAATTTGTTGCCCTTTTAATGATAATTTATCTGCTAATACCGCAACATTAACGTGCGCATTCTCCATAAAGGCTAAAATTGCCCCTAAAAAAATTACCCAAATAAAAAGAAAACGTGATAGTTCTTCAGTCATAGTAAAACTAGTATTAAAACCATAACGAAGCACAACATTCAAAAAAACTAAACAGGACATCACTGCCAGCATGACTGCTGCACCTATCTCAAGCAGTTTTTTAATAAAATAATTAACCTGATTCATAGCGATTCCTTACTTTAAGAGATCTATTGCAACTTTTACGACAATCTTTCTTATCGGTGAAGCTTCTTGATAAATACAGGCTGGTCTATGAATATCTTGAGGAAAGAAAACCGCAAAACTCCCAGGATTCATCACTAACATCGTTTCTTCACTCACAGATTGATAGAACAAAATATCTCGATCTGGATCATAAGGTTTTGCAATTTCACTCGGAGGTGGGTTAACCGAGACACCAATTAACTCGTTTCCACGATGCAAATACTGCACATCTAAATAGCGTCTATGCGCTTCTGGCAAGATAGATTCTTTTTCTTGGGTAACTAAATCCAATACTTGGGCAAAAATATTTTCCCCATCTATTGAATATCGCCCTGCTGGTAAAGTATCAAAATCTGTTTGCTGTAGAAACGTCAATGCTTTCTGAATAGCGACGGGATAATGCTTTAATTCCACTTGCTTAATATGCCCAAAAAACATTTGCACCTCCTCGTAAATTAGCAATTTATAACGTTATAGTGATTTCAGTTTTTGCCAAACAGTATCATCTACAGGAATACCGTTTGCTTTGTTATCCGCTAATAATGTTGTAAATTCATGTCCTGGTAATCTTACCTCAACATTTGGATCGGCTCGCTCTGCGGTCTTCACATATTCAATGATGCGATTAAGTTTTTCATCTTTGGTTTTACCATCAATTAATCTATCTACTTCAATCGCAATGAATACTTGAGATACGCAATATTCATCATCTTTTTCTTCGGTAACCTCTGCCACAGAGAGACCATTAGATAACAAGGTTGCAATCATATCTAATACAATCGATAAACCAGAACCTTTCCAGAATCCCATTGGCAATAAGCGACGATTACGTTCAACTGTTGCAGGATCGCGAGTTAAATTCCCCTCATCATCAAAACCTGCATCGACAAAGGTTTGGCGACCCGCTAAACGATTTACTTCCAACATACCATATGAATACATTGAACAAGACATATCAACCATAGTGATTGGATTACTTGGAATCGCAATAATTAGAGGATTGGTTCCAATACGGCACTCTTTTGCGCCCCAAGGTGGCATTACCGCGATTGAGTTAGTCCAACAGATACCGATATAGCCTTTTTCCGCCGCTTGCCAGCCATAACCACCACCACGCATCCAATGGTTAGCATTTTTTAAAGCAACCACACCAATACCAAACTCATCAGCGATCTCCATCGCACGATCCATCATTTTTTTCGCCGTTAAGTTACCAATCGCTTGATGTGCGTCCCACTGTTCAATAGCACCAAGAGATAAAACTTTTGTTGGCTCTGCTTCAGGATTAATATCCCCCTTTTCTAATTGTTGAATAAAACGAGGAAAACGATTTACCCCGTGAGAATATACCCCTGCTTGCGTGGTATCAGCAAACATAGTAGCACAGGCCTCAGCAGTTTCTTCTCTTACACCTCTAGCTAATAAAACACGTTTAAATTCTGCTTTTAACTCTTGATAACTGACTCTCATAACTTAACTCCATATTTCATATTGTGAAATGATGTTTCGCATAATAAACTTACCGATAAATTAGTCAATTATTCAACAATTATCTATTTTAGATTTGTGATCTATCTCTCATTAATTGCTAAAGTTTTAAGATAAAAATTACCAAAAGGCATAGTAATATAATTTGCTAAACAAATTTATGCGCATAAACAACATTTTGGATATTTAGTAGGATACTTAAATATGAATGAAAAAATTACAGGTAGTCAGAGTTTAGTTAGAGGATTACATCTACTTGATATTCTTAGTAATTACCCGAATGGCTGCCCTTTGGCAAGTATCGCGGAAATTGCCCAACTGAATAAAAGTACAACCCATCGTTTGCTGCAAAGTTTACAATCTGCAGGCTTTGTGAAACCTGCGCTTGCTGCTGGTAGTTACCGCCTATCCACTAAATGCCTCGCATTAGGACAAAAAGTGCTATCCTCAATGAATATCATCAATATTGCCGCCCCTTATTTAGAAAAATTAAATTTAACATTAGGTGAAACTGTCAATTTTTCATATAGAGAAAGTGATCAAGTGATTCTAATTTATAAACTTGAACCCACTACAGGCATGATCAGAACGCGCTCCCATATAGGGCAATATATGCAACTTTACTGTTCTGCAATGGGCAAATTATTCCTTGCTTATGATGATTCCATTAAGCTTACCGACTATTGGGAACGCAGTCAGAAATTTATTGAACAATTAACCTATAACACGATTACAAACTTATCTGTTATGCAACAAGAACTAACAATTATTAAACAAAACCGCTTTTCAATGGATCGAGAAGAAAACGAACTTGGCATCTCTTGTATCGCCGTACCAGTTTTTAATCTACACAACAAAATCCAATATGCTATTTCTGTTTCACTTTCTACGATTAAATTAGGTCAATTAGGGCATACACATATTTTAAACGCCTTACAGGAAGCCGCCCAAGGCATATCCGAGGAACTTGGTTGGTCAGATCCCACCTCCGTAGATAAGTAGCTTTTTCTCTTCCCTAGACCTAAATAGCACTTATTCTATTAACTAAGTGCTTATTTCTATTTAGATTTTCTAAAAAGCCACATCTACATTTCTTAATTATTACCACATATCTATTTTTATAAGTAGTTACTATTCATAACAATAAATATTTTTTGAACTTCATCACAAATTTCACTTTTTTAAATTTCAAAAAACAAAATAAAATTTCATAATAAGAAATGATTATAAATTGAACACCCGAAGAAGGATAGACTTATGCAATACAATGTCAATATGTCATCTGATTTAGGTATGCCTATACTCAGTATGCAGCATATCGTTAAACGTTTCGGTGGGAATATTGCAGTCAACGATGTAAGTTTGAATATCCATGCTGGAGAAATTGTAGCCTTATTAGGAGAAAACGGTGCGGGAAAATCAACATTAATTAAGATTCTTGCAGGCATTTATCCTTATGATAGTGGCGAAATTTTCTTTGAAAATAAAGCTATTACGTCTGCCCTTTCTCTCAAAACTACTTACGAACAACCTATTGCATTTATCCATCAAGATTTAGGCTTAATTGAGTGGATGACTGTGGCAGAAAATATGGCGTTTGTGATGGGGTTTCCCCGTTATCCTCACCCTAAATTTGGCGTAGTAAATTGGCGAAAAGTACGCTATCAAGCACAACAAGCGTTATCCTCTGTGGGTATCGATTTAGATCCAGATACCCGTGTATTTGACCTTTCTCGTACCGAAAAAGCCTTACTAGCTATAGCGAGAGCCATTGCGGTTAATGCAAAAATACTCATTCTTGATGAACCCACTGCATCACTGCCTGCCAGTGATGTCAAACACTTGTTTACTGTTTTAAATCACCTCCGCCAGCAAGGGGTAGGCATGATTTATGTTACCCATCGACTTGATGAAGTCATTGAAATTTCGGATAGAATCTACGTTATGCGTGATGGTATTCCTGTTGCTGAAGGCAAAACCACTGATTACGATGTAAAACAATTAGTTGAGGTCATTGTTGGAGAGGAAACCCGAGAATTGCAACGTTATCCTTTACCGCAACATAATGATGTCGTTCTCAATCTAAATAATGTGTCTGTTGGCGATACTGGACCAGTTTCCTTTTCTTTGAGAAAAGGGGAAATGATTGCACTTGCAGGATTACGTGGTGCAGGACAAGAAGAAATTGGTCGGTTACTCTTTGGTTTACGCCATCTCGATCAAGGAGAAATTACATTATTAGGACAACGCTACTCCCCATTATCCCCTAAAGATGCCATTCAACAAGGCATTTCTTTAGTGGCTGGAGATAGAACAAATGAAAGCCTAGTGATGTCTATGACCACAACCGAAAACTTATTTTTAAATCCAATTATAAAGCAAGGTTCTGCATGGCATTGGTATAACAAAGTTGCAGAACTCAAGGAGAGTTGGTTTAAATTTCAATTATTTGATATTCGCCCTAAAAATATGTTTATTGAGGTCAGTGCGCTTTCTGGCGGAAATCAACAAAAGATTGTCATGGCTCGCTGGTTACACCTCAATACGCCTGTCATTATTCTTGAAGATCCAACTGCAGGGGTTGATGTCGGTGCGAGAGCAGAGATCTATGATGTTTTGAATAAAACCTTAGAACAAGGCATTTCTATTATTGTTATTTCTACTGATTTTGAAGAAATCGCTCATCTTTGTAATCGCGCATTAGTCTTTAACCGCGGCAGTGTGGTTGGTGAATTATTGAATGATGAAATTACATTTGCAAACCTATTAGCGCTTTCCTCTGCTAGTCCAACACCTGTAAATCCTAGCAATACCAATTTAAGTCATTCTAATTAAGGATCTTTTATTATGGCACAGACATCTATAAAATCGACCGCTTTAGAACAAGCCGTATCAATCCGCCATGATGGGTTTATGCCATGGCTATCACAACAAGCTACCCGTTATGGGCTGCTTTGGCTATGTGTATTACTCATTATTCTCTTTTCATTAACCACCCCAACCTTTGCATCTATGCTAACGCTAAATGCAATTTTAGAAACCAAATCCAAAATAGCTTTATTAGCCCTTGCTGCGACTATCACGATGATTGTCGGTAAAATCGATTTAAATGTCGGTTTCGGTATCGTGTTATGGCATATCCTCGCCATTACATTACAAGTGCAATTTGGCTTTTCTTGGCAAATGTCCGTTTTAATCGTTCTCGCCATAGCTGCGATATATGGTTTACTTAATGGAATTTTAGTTGCCTTAGCCGATATTGATAGCTTTGTGGCAACGCTAGGATCTGGCACAGTACTCTACGCTATCGCACTTTGGCACTCTGGTGGTCGCCAAATCGTCGGCGATCTGCCTGATGGCTTTTATGATCTAAATGGTATTGAATTATTTGGATTACCTATTTCTGCTTTGTATGTCTTAATTGTTGCTGTTGTACTATGGATCATTACTGAGCATACCGCTATCGGACGCTGTATGTATGCAGTTGGTGGTAATCCTACTGCCGCGCGGCTAAATGGTATTTCTATCAAAAAATATACAATTTGTGCCTTTATCGCTTCCAGTACCTTAACTGCCTTTACAGGTGTGCTGATTGCTGCACAACAAGGAGTTGGGCAAGCTAGCGTTGGTATGGACTATCTTCTCCCTGCTTTAGTCGGGGCTTTCTTAGGAAGTACCACTATCCGCCCAGGACGCGTTAACGTTTGGGGAACGATTGTTGGTATTGCAATTTTGGCAATCGGTATTTCAGGTATCCAACAATTTGGCGGTGCATTCTGGGTCGAGCCGCTCTTCAATGGGACAACCTTATTATTATCGATTACGATTGCTGGATATGCTCAACGTAAACGTTTAGCAAATCAAAAATTAGTGCAGAAAAAAGCTCAACCTGAACAAAACTCAACTACTCAACAAGCCAAATAACGCCATAGGAGAAATATCATATGAAAAAATTTTTACCAAAAAGTATTACTGCAAGCTTAGTCGCAGCTGGGTTATTTTTCACTAGCCAATACAGTGTTGCTGAAGATGATTTTCTTGCTCAAGCAAAAGCAACCATTGCAGCAGCAACCGCACCACAAACGACATGGGACGGTCCAACAACAGGTCCAGTACTACAACAGAATAAAACCGTAATTTTCATTGCCTCTGATATGAAGAATGGAGGGGTTTTAGGCGTATTAGATGGTATGAAAGAAGCAGCGGAAGTTGCTGGTTGGAAATTAGACGTACTAGATGGTGCAGGATCAGTAAATAACCAATTAGCCTCACTTAATCAGGCGATTGCGAAGAAACCTGACGCGATTGTCATTGGAGGTTGGAATCCAAATGTTGCGCGTAATCCATTGAAAAAAGCGTCTCAGCAAGGTATCACCTTAGTGGCTTGGCACGCTACGCCTCAACCAGGTGAAATTGACAAATATAATATTTTCTACAATGTTACTTCTGATTCAGACCAAATTGCGAAGTTATCTGCCTTATTAGCGATTGCCCAATCTAATGGGAAAGCAAAAGTAGTCATTCTAACGGACTCTTTATATGAAATTGCCTTACGCAAAGCTAATGTGATGAAAGAAACCATTGAGGAATGCAAAACTTGTCAAGTGTTAGAATTTATTGATACACCATTAGCGGACACGTCCAGTCGTATGCCTAGCCTGACATTCAGTACATTGCAAAAATATAAAGATGATTTCCAATATACCCTCGCAATAAATGATCTTTATTTTGATTTTATGGCCCCTTCTTTGCGTACTGCTGGGATAAAAGGTGAAGCGTATCCACATAATATTTCTGCTGGTGATGGATCAGTAACCGCTTATCAACGAATTCGTAATGGTGAGTACCAAATTGCGACTGTACCAGAACCATTAAATCTCCACGGCTGGCAATTAGTTGATGAATTAAATCGTGCATTTGCTGGACAAAAACCATCGGGTTATGTAACCCCTGTTCATCTCGTTACCAAAGAAAATATTTCTTATGACGGTGGGGATAAAAATATGTATGACCCACAAAATGGCTATAAAGAAGCCTACAAAGCAATTTGGGGTGTGAAATAATGTAATCATTAAAGGGTTGCCTATGTAACCCTTTTCTCATATGGAAAGATAAACAATGCGTATTGAACTTTATCATTCTGCCTACAAACATTTATTTCCTGATAATGTTGTGATAGAAGAATTATTCAATCAAGCCATTTGGGCAGAAGGTCCTGTCTGGATACCGAAAGAAAATGCCGTTATCTTTAGTGATGTGAAAGGTAATTGTATGTATAAATGGCAAGAAAATCTGGGGACATCTTTATTCCGTTCACCCTCAGATTTTGCTAATGGTAATGCTATCTTACCTGATGGTTCATTAGTTACCTGTCAACATGGCAGCCGAGCAATTAGTCATACCGATACACAAGGGAATTTCTCTATACTCACCAATAACTTCGCAGGAAAACGCTTAAACTCGCCTAACGATGTTGTTGTAAAATCTGATGGTACGATTTGGTTTACTGACCCACCTTATGGCATTTTAAGCAACCACGAAGGCTATCAAGCGCCAAGCGAAATTATTGGTTGCTATGTTTATTGCTATGTTCCACAAGATAACACCACCTATCTTGCCACTTTTAACACCATGCGTCCAAATGGACTGTTTTTCTCACCTGACGAAAAAACACTTTATGTAGCAGATATGTCTAGTGTTGAATTTTCTCAACAAGGGCTACATCACTTAGTTGCCTTTGATGTCGTTGGACATACCCTAGAAAATCGCCGCACAATATGTGAAATTTCGCCAGGTATCCCTGATGGTTTCTGTGTTGATAAGCAAGGGCTAATCTATTGTAGTTGTGATAACGGCGTTCTCGTTATTACACCGCAGGGAGAATATATTGCCAAAATTTATCTTGGCAAAACGGTTTCTAATTGTACTTTAGGGGGGCAAAAACAGAACCAGTTATATATCACTGCGACCAATAGTTTATATCGTATCACGCTGAACACAGCAGGCTTCCAATATAATAATTGCCATCACTCACAATAAAATTTATTCGCCCAAAGCCCTATATTCTCCATAGGGCTTCTCTTTTCCTATTTTGTATCGAGGCAGTTAAGTAATAATGTAAACCAACGGGCAAACTGTGTCTTAATCGCTGCATAATCTAATGTAGGTGTTTGGACTAACAAGCGTTGCCAATATGGATATTTTTTATTGTATTGATCCACTTTATTTAATTCATCTATTAAGGTGTCAACCTGTTCAGGTTCCCCGCTAAATAATTTTTGTAATGTTACTAAATCATGGGTTGGCACTAAACAAATTTGTTGTTGCGCAGCAAGATAGTCTTGGATATAAATCTGTAATTGTTCTAATGCCACTTCAGCAGATAATGGCGTTAATGTTAAGGAACACACCGCTCCCTTATCTAAACCAAAATAGAGAGTGGGTTGTTCAATGCCCTCAATAGATAAGAGTAAATGATAAATCCAAACTCGAATCTGTTCTTTTGCTCGGATTTTTCCAGCACGCCAATCAACAAATTGCTGTTGATACAATGAATCAATCTGTCCTTGTAAGATTACCTCTTGTTGTCCAACCGTAAAAGTGTGTTCAATATGCAGTGAAGTTGCTGGAGATGAGCGATATTCAGCAATAACTTGCCATAATGCCGCACAGCTCTGTTCAAGTTCTGCTTGTTGTAAAAAGGCAAATCCTGCTCGAGGTAAAATGCCTTCTCGCATGGCTTTGGCAAATACCTCTTCCCATTGGGTTGATTCTTGCTGTAACAAGCGCTCTTTTAAACGATATTGCGATAAATTATCTAAAACAAATTGTTCACTTTCTGCCAAGTTGTCATATTGCTGATTAAGATAAACGCCTAATCTTTTTTCAAAGAAATCACGTTGTGGATCAATGATAAACTGAATTAACTTCTCCAAGTCGATGGTGATTACTGATCGTTCTTCCTCAATCTGTTCTGTCAAAGCAGTAATAAATGGCGTCAGTTGTTTACTTGCTCTTTGTGCTTGCGCCACTGCCGCCCATTCTCTTGAATATGAAAAATGTGGGGCGGTAAAGTTATTTGCACTAAAAATAGTCGCTGGATAAGTAAATTTCAGTTGATCCAGCGCGTCAGGCTGCGCCAAATGATGTTGTAAATAATCTAATAGTTGCCCTACCAATACCGATGGTTCATAAGCTGTATTGTCTATTATAGAATAACCCACATAGCTGATATAAAGTTTCTCTCTTGCTGATAACAAAGCTTCAAGAAAGAGATAACTATCATCTTCCCGCCGAACACGATCGCCTTTTTGTGGTTGATATTGCATCACATCAAAACTGTTACTTGATAACTGGCGAGGAAAATCCCCCTCATTCATGCCCAACAAACAAATGACTTTAAACGGAATTGCTCGCATTGGTAATAATGTACAAAAATTGAGTTGCCCCATCAAAAAATGCACACTATTTTCTTGTTCATTTAATTTTGTTTGCAACAATTCACTAATCACTTCCGCATCTAACAGATCTTGATAACCATTCTGTAATGCGGTATCTAGCACTTGATGAACCGTTTGTTTTAATAATGCCACAACGCCAGTTTCGCTTGTCGTAAAAAAGGTTTCAATGCAACCTATAATCTCCTCTCGCCACTGTTCAAGCGATAACTCCTGTTGTAATTGTTGATACCATGCTTGTAATGCTTCAATAAAATTTGCTAATTTCCCCGTTATTTTCGCCTGTAAACCGTTACTATAATCAAAGCCAACACTATCTTGCCATACGCCAGATTCATTAGTTAACGCATAGCCTAATAGCAAGCGCTCAATTCCATTTTGCCATGCGTTATAGTTTGTTGCTTCTTGCTCATGTTTCGTCAAACCATAGCGCACGCCTGCCTGAGTTACCCACTCGCGAATCGTATTAAGCTCTTCAAGTTCCAGTGCAAAACGTTGACGAATACATTCTACATCTAATAATGCCAACACATTTTCCACTGAAAACAATGATTCTTTTAAGGTAAAAAGCTGCAAGAATGTGGCAATCACGACATCACTTTCGGTGATTTTTCGGTCAGAAATCGCAAATGGAATATGGCGCTTATCGGTTTGGTGATATTGGGAAAAAACAGCTTGGATATAGGGTGTATAACGATCAATATCCGCCACCATCACCACAATATCCTTTGGCGTTAAATGCGGATCTTCCGCAAACATGGCTAATAAATTATCATGCAAAACTTCTACTTCGCGCATTGGGCTATGACAAGCATGAAAACTTAACGAGTTATCGCCCAGTTGATAATGTAAGGATCTGGCATCTGTATAATTTAATTCTAAAATTTCTCGTTGTAATTGTTGTAATAATCCATTGCCCTCAGGAGCAAGATAGAGTTCAACTTCTTGCGGTTCTAATTGAGTCAATGAATATAAAAAATCTCGTCCAAGTTTCCCCCAAGATGCCAATAAAGAATGTCCAACGGTCAGTGATTCATCATAGATTGTTTTTATTATCTGTTGTTTGCTATCAGTCTGTTTTAACTGCTTAATTTTTAACTTTTCCAGATAGCGATGATCTAGCAGATCTCCCCAATAATAACGACTTGGAGTATTAAAAAAGAGATGAATATCAGTATAGTCGCTTAATGCTTTCAATAACGTTAAGAACATTGGAGGAAGAGCTGAAATACCAAAAACACAAATACGTTTTGGTAAATGTTTCGGACGATAACCTTGAGAGAGTTGCTGCAAATAGGTTTGATATAAATTTGCACGGTGCCAAACCACCTCACTCTCACTACTCTGTTGAATATCTGCTACCAGTTTTTGCCATAAAATCGTCTGCCATGCAAAATCTTGCATAATAGAGGATAAAATGGGTTGATAACGTGCGGCAATTTGCTCGGCTATTTTTTGCTGTAACGATGCAGTTTCGCCTGCTTCCCATTGGTTGATCCAATCAGGTCGATATACCAAATATTGGTCAAACAGATCAGCTATTTTTTCCGCTAATTGAAACAGTTTTAATTGTGAAAAATTATCACCTAAGTAATCACGCAAACTGTTAAAGGCAGGCAAATCTAATAAAGCAGGTAGAATACGCATTAAGCGCCAGACTAACGCTTCTTTGCTAAATAAATTTTGTTCACCTACACTCGGAATACTCTCTTTATACAATGACCAAATAAAACTTGAGGGCATTGGAAAAGAAAAATTTGCCGCAATGCCAAAATGGTCAGCTAATTGGATTTGTAACCACTGCGCCATGCCAGGGCTTTGGACTAAAATAATATTGCTAGCAAAAGGATCGGATAATGGCTGTACTTCTAATAAATGAATTAATAACTGTTTTTGATATTCCAACTGATTTGCGTAATAGACCGTAAACATAATTTTTCCTACCTTTAGAGCAACACACAACATTGTAAACGAATATGAGAATGACCAAAAGCAAAGGGAGCTAACAAAGCTCCCTTATCTATTATGTTTACACTGTGATCGCTTCATGCCGATGCTGTAACCATCTCTGCAACAACAAAATTACCCCAATATAAACAAATTGCGCAATGACTGTTTCTAACGTTGCATAAAAACCTAACCACTCCACATTTGGCACCCCATCAAGAATCGTTGTTGGCAATACCTTGGTTAATTGTAAGGCATGAACACTAACACCAAGAATCTTAAAGCCTAAAACGTATAACACAACAGTTAGAATCTTAAACATGGTCGGAACAGGCAATTTCACCGAAGTTTTTAAAATAACGACGGATAAAATTGCCAAAATAACAACAGCAATCCCCACGCCTAAGGCAAAAGATTCTGTACTAATATTTGGCAAAATCCCGACATAAAATAAAATGGTTTCGGCTCCCTCACGAAAAACAGATAAGAAACTTAACGCAAATAAGGAAACAAAACTACCTGTGGTTAAAGCTTTGCTCATATGTTTTTTAATATAAGCCTGCCATGCTTTCAATGAAGATTTACTGTGTAACCACGCACCTATGGTTAAAATCATAAGTACCGCAACAATCCCCACCCCACCCTCAATAATTTCTCGATGAGTTCCTGAACTGGTTGTTGGGAATAAACGCTGTAAAGCAAAAGCGGCCACTAAACTGAGGAGTAATCCTGCTACTACGCCACCACTCACCCATTTATAACCTTGAGGACGATTCGCTACCCGCAATGCACTCACTAATGCCATCACAACCAATAATGCCTCTAGCCCCTCACGCAATAAAATCAGCATCGCATCTAATGCTGTATAGCTTGCTGCTGGATTAATCTGTGCTAATTGATCGATAATTTGCTGCAAATTAGCTTGATGCTTAACTTCTTGTCCTTTCGCTAAAATCACAGGAATTTCACTTTCAACTCGGGTATAGAGTGAACCATTTCTGGTACTCACTTCGCCCTCAATACTTGGCCAGATTTCAATAAAAGTCGTGAGTTTTGCTTGAGCAGTCGTATTATCTTGTTGTTGGAAAGCCTGTAATCCCTCTTGTAAAAGAGCTATACCATCACTTAATTGATAATTGCTCGTAACCGCTTCTGTTGTTTTTCCTGAAAGAAAATCAGTAAATTGATCAGCAATTTTTTGCGTATGTTGTTCTACACGTTGATAATCTAAGGGCTCCGTTTCAATCGCTACCCGTAGTAATGCTAGTGATGTTTCAATTTTGCCATAATAGCTCATATCCACATCACGCACTAAACGTTCATTTTTTGTCCAAACACTATTAAATAAACGATATTGCTGTTTTAAAATTACAACATCAGGTTGTGCTTTATTTTCAGCAACGACTGTTTGCCAATGCGTGAATGCTGGCACAATGCGCTTTTTAAAACGTTGTTTTTGCTCGTTCACATCTAATGGGTGTTGCTCCTTATCAAACGCCAACATCGCCGAAGACAGCGCATTAAACTGTTCTATTTTTGTCGTTTCCAATGCATCAGTGAGTTTTTCTAGAACAACTCGTCCTGCTGGTGAGGTATGTTCAGGAATAGCCAAAAATTGCTGCTTAATTTGCTCAATATCTTGTTTCGCTTGTTCAGGATTACTCTCTTTCACGGCACTCATCGCATCAGAAAGCTGAATAAATAGTGGACTTAAATTAAATTTAGTATCTGCCATTGCCGTCATAGCAAATAGCAGAAAACAGCAGATTAATCCTTGTAATCCTAGTTTATAAGCCGAGAAAAGCCGCTTTCTCATCTTATGCTCCTAATAATGCTTGACCAATAAATTCTCCCTCTTTCACCCCTGAGAAGCAGGCAAATAATCCACTGCCAATATGGGTAATATATTCATTTAAACGATCTACATTGCCTAACGCATTTTGAATCGTAATAAATTGTTCTGGATCTTTTTGGTAACAAATAAACAGTAAGCCACTATCAAATTGTCCTGTGCGAGGATTGATACCATCGGAATAAGAATATGCACGACGCAACATCTGTTTGCCTGTTTTATGTGCTAATGCCGAATGTGAATCTTCTGGAATCATTGGTTTGCCATGATGATTTTTCTTCGCTAAATCTAATGGGGCAAATTCCTCTTTTTCACCAATCGGTGCACCTGTATCTCGATGACGCCCAAATGTACGCTCTTGTTCTTTATAACTGGTGCGATCCCAAGTTTCTAAGTGCATCACGATTTTACGCACAATCAAATAACTCCCCCCTTTCAACCACGCTGGTTGATCGATCCAAACATGCTGTGCCGTATCTGTTAGCGTATTTGCATTAGCTGTCCCATCTTTGAAACCGAATAGATTTCTTGGCGTATCTGTTGATTTATCCGCAGAAATAAAACCTGATTGGCTCCATTTCATCGAGATATTGGAACGTGCTACCCGCACTAATTGACGCACCGCATGAAACGCAACTTGTGCATCATTGGCACACGCTTGAATACAAATATCACCACCCGTAAATTCTGCTTTTAATTGATCACGTGGGAATAATGGTAAGTCGGTAAATTCTTTTGGCGCTTTATCTTGTAATCCTAATTTTTGTAAGAATGTTGGCGAAATACCAAACGTTAAGGTTAAACCATATGCGGATAAATCATCTGCTTCACCTGTATCGGTTGGTGGAACAAAATGATTTTTAGCATAATCTTGAACATTTTTACCTTGTGTCAAACGGGCTGCATAGGTTGTCCACGTTTTAAACATTTCTCGAATTTCAGTTAAATTATGCGTTGCTAAATCTAAAACTAAGAAATACACATAGGTCTGTTGCGGGGTAAGAATACCTTGTTGATGTTCACCATAAAATGGATATTGCACATCAGATAGACAATGCTTCTCTCCTACTTTATTTACTTCTGCTGTTGCTTGTGCTGTTAGGCTTAATCCTGCAACTCCACTCCCAATCATTACTCCTGATTTTTTTAAAAATTGACGTCGTGCATTATTCATCGTATTACCCCTAAATATTTTTATTTTTCATTTATCCCAAAAAGGAAAAACCACTGCTCCGAAAAACAGTGGTTAATATTTAAAATCAACTAAGCTTAATGACTTTCATCGAGGAGAATTCCCATTTGCGCAAGCGGCTCACCTAATTTGTTTACCGCTTCACCTAGAATACGAGTATCTTCTTTTGACAGTTCTGTATAAGCTTTGTAATCATGTTGACCTACTTTATATTTATCTAATAAACCATTCACATTAGCAAATTGCTTATCTAACTCTTTCACTAATTTAGCATCTTTCTTTTCCAATCTTGGCTTAAGGATTTGATAAATTTTTTCCGCACCCTCCACATTGGCCTTAAAGTCATAAAGATCGGTACGCGAGAAAATCTCTTCTTCACCTGTAATTTTACTGGTGGACACTTCATTTAATAAATCCACCGCACCTTGAACCATTAAATCACCTGTAACCTCTACGGTTGGTACTTTAGCACGTAATTCTTTCACGTCATTAAGTAATTGATCCGCAATCTCTTCTGTGCCTTTGGTGGTATTTTCTGTCCATAAGATTTTTTCAATTTTATGGAAACCTGTCCAGATTTGATCTTTTTCTAAATCCGCTTCGCGTGCATCAATACGAGGATCTAAATCCCCAAAACTCTCCGCTATCGGCTCTGAACGTTCATAATACATTCTGATTAATGGATACGCTTTTTTCGCCTCTTCTAACTTTCCAGCTTTTAAATCCGCAACAAATTGTGTTGTCCCTTTCACTAACGCATCAATTTGTTCAACAACAAATTCTTGATATTGTTTAGTTTCTTTAGACAAATCAACAGGTGCAGCAAGGAGAGAATTAGAAAAAAGAACGGTAGATGAAATGATTGTTGCTAATGCAAATTTTTTAAACTTAGACATAAATTACCCCATAACAGAACATAAATAAAAATAAATCTCATCTCTATTTGATTAAATTATGGCAAATAAGAATTAATGTCAATAACAATTAGAAAAAAATGGCAAATGGCAAATGGCAAATGGCAAATGGCAAATGGCAAATGGCAAATGGCAAATGGCAAATGGCAAATGGCAAATGGCAAATGGCAAATGGCAAATGGCAAATGGCAAATGGCAAATGGCAAATTATCAAAACTTAACTATGGAGAAAAAAGAATTAATTGATTTGAAATGGCGCATCCGAGAGGATTCGAACCTCTGACCGCTCGGTTCGTAGCCGAGTACTCTATCCAGCTGAGCTACGGATGCGTTGAAAATAGAATTGTTCACCAATCTTACCTTTATTCGCTAATTTACCTTAGAGTATAAGTAAATGGCGCATCCGAGAGGATTCGAACCTCTGACCGCTCGGTTCGTAGCCGAGTACTCTATCCAGCTGAGCTACGGATGCGTCGAATAAATGGCGGTGAGAGAGGGATTCGAACCCTCGATAGAGTTTTAAGCCCTATGCACCCTTAGCAGGGGTGTGCCTTCAGCCTCTCGGCCATCTCACCACGTTTGGTTGAGACGCTATAATATGGATTTTAGAGAATAAGTCAACGCTTTTTTATGAAAAAAACAGTTTTTGCGTTTGATTGAATGGATTATCATCAAAATAAAACCTTGATAACCATACTTACCTTATTTTCCCGCTATCCTTACTTTTAATTATCTGCTAATAATGCTTTTAATCGAGCAAACCCCTCTTGTCGCTGTTGCTGTTTTTGCTGTTCTGTTAATGGGGCTTTATCTTTTTCCCAAACTAAATCATCTTGTGGTAATTCTAATAAAAAACGGCTTGGTTCCGTATGAATAATCTCCCCCATTTGTCGACGTGTTTTACAATGCGAAAAAGTCAATTCCTTTTGCGCTCGTGTAATACCGACATACGCCAGACGACGTTCCTCCTCAATATTATTATCATCGATTGAATTTTGATGTGGCAAAATCCCCTCTTCCATACCAATTAAATAAACATAAGGAAACTCCAGCCCTTTCGAAGCGTGTAGGGTCATTAATTGAACCTCATCATCACTTTCTTCATTTTCATTACGCTCTAACATATCACGTAGCGTTAACCGTAATACCACTTGAGCTAATGTCATCGGTGGATTAAATTCATCTCCAGCTAACATATCATGGACCCATTGCAACAACATGGCGACATTTTTACTTTGTATTTCTGCCGTTTTCGGATTATTTGCCTGCTCATATAAATAAGTCTCATATTGCAAATGGGCAAACATTTCTCGAATTGCCTGCTGAGGATCACTGCGTTCCACTTGATCCGATAAGTTAACGATCCAGTCAGCAAACATTTGTAAAGCTGTATAGGCTTTCGGTGTAATGCGTTGTAACAACTCAAAATCAAAAATTGCAGCAAATAAAGAACAGTGTTTTTCTTTTGCTAGTGTCCCTAACTTTTCTAAAGTCGCCGTACCAATTTCCCGTCTTGGCGTATTTACAATACGAATAAAAGCAGAATCATCATCTTGATTGACTAACAACCGCAAATAAGCCATGACATCTTTAATTTCTACGCGGGAAAAAAAAGAGGTTCCACCTGAAATTTTATAAGGAATACGATTTTGCATTAATACTTTTTCTAACAATCGAGATTGATGATTACCTCGATACAAAACCGCATAATCACGATAGGCTGTTTTATGCAAGAAGCGATGCGTAATTAATTCAGCAACAATACGTTCTGCTTCATGCTCTTCATTCTTCGCTTCAATAACCTGTAGTGGTTCGCCTTGCCCTAATTGAGAAAATAATTTTTTCTCAAAAAGGTGATCATTATTATCAATTAAAATATTGGCGCAATGTAAGATCCGCTGCGTTGAACGATAATTTTGCTCTAATTTAATCACGGATAAATTAGGAAAATCATCTCGCAACCGCCCGATATTTTCTGGTTTTGCACCACGCCAAGAGTAAATTGATTGATCATCATCACCAACAACCGTTAACCCTGCACGCTGCCCAACTAACAATTTAATCAATTCATACTGACTTGTATTTGTATCCTGATACTCATCAACAAGCAAATAATCAATTTTTTTCCGCCACTTCTCACCTATTTCTTGATTATGGCGCAACAAAAGTGTTGGCAACATAATTAAATCATCAAAATCCAGTGCATTATAGGCGTGCATTTGTTCTGTATATAATTGATAGCATTCTGCAAAGGTACGATCTAGTGGCGTTTTGGCTAACTGTAATGCTTGTTTTGGTAAGATAAGATCATTCTTACACGCTGAAATATAGTTAATTAACTGGCTAATCTTATCCTTATCGCCCAAGAAAACTGTTTCTGTTAATTCATTCAATAACGATTTCTGATCATATTCATCAAACAATGTCATATTTGCTTTAAAGCCCAACGCCTTATGCTCACGCTTAATCAGATCAAAGCCCAATGTATGAAATGTTGAAACGATTAAACCTTTACTTTTTTGACTGCCAATAGAATGGGCAACACGTTCTCGCATTTCACGAGCTGCCTTATTTGTAAAAGTTACTGCTGCAATATGTTTTGGCGAATACCCACACTGCTCAATTAAATAAGCTATTTTATTAATAATCACCCTTGTTTTACCTGAACCAGCACCAGCGAGAACAAGACAAGGTGTATCAACTGTTGTAACGGCTTGTTGTTGTTGTTTGTTGAGTTTCATCAGGAACTAAATTTATATCATGCAAAGACACATAAGATACTATGAAATAACATGAGTATCTAATTATGATTGTATAATTTTTTATTGATTGATAAAAAACAAGACCCGCCTAAATAGACGGGTCTTTTCTTCTTTTCTGTTTCTTATCAATTACTTGATAATGCTCGCTACCACGCCTGCACCTACTGTACGGCCACCTTCACGGATAGCAAAACGTAAACCTTGGTCCATCGCGATTGGGTGGATTAAGCTTACTGTCATTTTGATGTTATCGCCAGGCATTACCATCTCTACGCCTTCTGGTAACTCGATTGTTCCTGTTACGTCAGTTGTACGGAAGTAGAACTGTGGACGGTATCCTTTGAAGAATGGCGTATGACGTCCACCTTCTTCTTTTGATAGTACGTATACTTCTGATACGAAATCTGTGTGTGGGGTGATTGAACCTGGTTTCGCTAATACTTGACCACGTTCGATTTCTTCACGTTTTGTTCCACGTAATAATGCACCAATGTTCTCACCTGCACGACCTTCGTCAAGTAATTTACGGAACATTTCTACACCTGTTACTGTTGTTTTTGTCGTTTCTTTGATACCAACAATTTCAACTTCTTCACCTGTTTTGATGATTCCGCGCTCTACACGTCCTGTTACTACTGTTCCACGACCTGAAATTGAGAATACGTCTTCAATTGGTAATAAGAATGGTTGGTCGATTGCACGTTGTGGCTCTGGAATATAAGTATCTAGGTGGTTTGCTAACTCTAGAATTTTTTCTTCCCATTCTGCATCGCCTTCTAATGCTTTTAATGCTGAACCACGTACGATTGGTGTGTCATCTCCTGGGAAATCGTATTGAGATAGAAGTTCACGCACTTCCATTTCTACTAATTCTAATAACTCTTCATCATCTACCATGTCGCATTTGTTTAAGAATACGATGATGTATGGTACACCTACTTGGCGTCCTAATAAGATGTGCTCACGTGTTTGTGGCATTGGACCATCTGTTGCGGCTACTACTAAGATTGCACCGTCCATTTGTGCTGCACCAGTAATCATGTTTTTTACATAGTCAGCGTGTCCCGGACAGTCTACGTGTGCATAGTGGCGTGTTGCTGTATCGTATTCAACGTGTGAGGTGTTGATGGTGATACCACGCGCTTTTTCTTCTGGTGCATTGTCGATTTGGTCAAATGCACGTGCCGCTCCACCAAAGTGTTTCGCTAATACTGTGGTGATTGCTGCTGTTAATGTTGTTTTACCATGGTCAACGTGACCGATTGTACCCACGTTAACGTGCGGTTTTGTACGTTCAAATTTTTCTTTAGACACGATAATTTCCTTTTTTAATTAAAATCTACAACTCACTATATAAGTGAGTTGCAGTTGTTACAATTATTTCGCTTTGCGAGCTTCGATTACTGCAGTTGCTACGCTAGCTGGTGCTTCAGCATATTTCAATGGTTCCATTGAGTATGAAGCACGACCTTGTGTTTGTGAACGAAGATCTGTTGCATAACCAAACATTTCTGATAATGGTACTTCTGCATTGATCTTAGTAACAAATTCATTGCTTTCTTGACCATTAACAAGTGCACGACGACGGCTTAAATCGCCAATTACATCACCCACATAATCAGCTGGGGTTTCAACTTCCACTTTCATAATTGGTTCAAGTAATACTGGGTTCGCTTTAGCAAACGCCGCTTTAAATGCGATTGATGCTGCTAATTTGAACGCCAATTCTGATGAGTCTACATCATGGTAAGAACCGAAATGTAAACGAACACCAAGATCCACTACAGGATAGCCTGCTAACGGACCTGCTTTAAGCTGTTCTTGAATACCTTTATCAACTGCTGGGATATATTCACCAGGGATCACACCACCCTTGATTTCGTTGACAAACTCGTATCCTGGACCTTCTGGATCTAATGGGTAAAGATCGATCACAACATGACCGTATTGACCACGACCACCAGATTGTTTTGCGTGTTTACCTTCAACATCATTAACACGAGTACGGATTGTTTCACGGTAAGCAACTTGTGGTTTACCAATGTTTGCTTCCACTTTAAATTCGCGACGCATACGGTCAACGATAATATCTAAGTGTAACTCACCCATACCAGAGATAATGGTTTGACCAGATTCTTCATCAGTATGCACACGGAATGATGGATCTTCTTGTGCAAGGCGACCTAATGCTAAGCCCATTTTTTCTTGGTCAGCTTTAGTTTTTGGCTCAACCGCTACAGAGATTACTGGCTCAGGGAACTCCATACGCTCAAGAATAATTGGTTTATCAGGATCACATAATGTATCTCCTGTAGTTACTTCTTTCAAACCAATCGCTGCGGCAATATCCCCTGCACGAACTTCTTTAATTTCTTCACGTTTATTAGCGTGCATCTGAACGATACGACCAAAACGCTCACGTTTTTGTTTTACTGAGTTCATTACAGTATCGCCAGAATTTACCACACCTGAGTAAACACGGAAGAAGGTTAAGTTACCCACAAATGGGTCAGTTGCAATTTTGAATGCTAATGCTGAGAATGGTTCTTCATCACTTGCATGACGTTCACCTTCAGTTTCATCAAGGTTGATACCTTTAATTGCTGGAACGTCTGTTGGTGCTGGTAAATAATCAATTACCGCATCAAGCATTGCTTGAACACCTTTGTTCTTAAATGCAGAACCACAAGTGATAAGAATAATTTCATTTGCTAATACACGTTGACGTAATGCTGCTTTAACTTCTTCTTCAGTTAATTCTTCACCGCCAAGGTATTTTTCCATTAACTCTTCAGACGCTTCTGCTGCTGATTCGATAAGGTTTTGATGCCATTCATCAGCTAAATCTTTTAATTCAGCTGGAATATCTTCATAAGTGAATGTCATACCTTGATCTTCTTCATTCCAGTTGATTGCTTTCATTTTAAGAAGATCGATAACACCTTTGAAGTTATCTTCTGCGCCAATTGGTAATTGAATTGGTACAGCAGTTCCACCTAAACGGGTTTTAATTTGTTCAACCACACGTAAGAAGTTTGCACCTGTACGGTCCATTTTGTTCACGAATGCAATACGTGGAACACCATATTTGTTCGCTTGACGCCATACAGTTTCAGATTGAGGTTGAACACCACCTACCGCACAGTAAACCATTACCGCACCGTCAAGTACACGCATTGAACGTTCTACTTCGATAGTGAAGTCCACGTGTCCTGGAGTATCGATAATATTGATACGGTGTTGTGGGAATTGTTTTGACATACCTTGCCAGAAGCAAGTTGTTGCCGCAGAAGTAATGGTAATACCACGCTCTTGTTCTTGTTCCATCCAGTCCATGGTAGCTGCACCATCATGAACCTCACCGATTTTATGGCTTACACCGGTATAGAAAAGAATACGTTCTGTGGTAGTTGTTTTACCTGCGTCGATGTGAGCACTAATACCGATATTACGATAGCGCTCAATTGGAGTAGTACGTGCCACGATTATTTCCTCTCGCTAGGCTTAAAAAGATAAACCAGCAAGCCTTAATCATAAGACTTGCTGCATAAAATAAATTACCAACGGTAATGTGCAAATGCTTTATTAGCTTCTGCCATACGATGAACGTCTTCACGTTTCTTAACTGCAGCACCTTTGTTTTCTGCCGCATCTGATAACTCATTTGCAAGACGTAATGCCATTGATTTATCACCGCGTTTACGAGCTGCATCAACAATCCAACGCATACCTAATGCGTTACGACGAACTGGACGAACCTCTACTGGTACTTGGTAAGTAGAACCACCAACACGGCGAGATTTAACTTCTACAGTTGGACGAACATTTTCTAATGCTGCTTCAAAGGCTTCCAAATGATCTTTACCAGTTCTTTGTGCCAATGTATCTAAAGCAGTATAAACAATTTTCTCAGCGATAGATTTTTTACCATCTACCATTAAAACATTAATAAATTTTGCAAGTAATTCTGATCCGAACTTTGGATCTGGAAGGATCTTGCGTTGACCAATTACACGACGACGTGGCATGGCTTTTTCTCCGTATATTAAATCTTCAGGTTATCCAAAACTCTATTTCTGGAGTCTTGTATGCTATCTATGTTTTCTAAATTAAACGTTTGGCCTTACTTAACGGAGAACCATTAAGCTTTAGGACGCTTCACGCCGTATTTAGAACGACCTTGTTTACGATCTTTTACGCCTGCGCAGTCTAATGCACCGCGTACGGTGTGGTAACGCACACCTGGTAAGTCTTTAACACGACCGCCACGAATTAATACAACGGAGTGTTCTTGTAAGTTATGACCTTCACCACCGATATAAGAGGTTACTTCATAACCGTTAGTTAAACGAATACGGCATACTTTACGTAGTGCTGAATTCGGTTTTTTAGGTGTAGTAGTGTACACACGAGTACACACGCCACGTTTCTGCGGGCAAGCCTCTAGTGCAGGAACGTTGCTTTTTACAACCTTCTTCACACGCGGTTTGCGTACTAGCTGGTTGATAGTTGCCATTAAAAAGCTCCAGTTTAAATAAAAAATAATTCACTATTGAATGTTAAATTAATCCCATTCCATAAAAGAATGGACGACGCATTCTATTCTTTAACGATTGGTATGTCAAGGCTTTACCGCCTCGATTGTTATAGACTAATTTGTGGGAAATATTCTTCAGTTAATTTGACAAAATCGGTCAGGCTAATCAAAGAAAAAGCTGTATTCTCAGGAGAGAAATAATGCTGCAAATGACGTGCTATCACGTCATTTTCTAAAACATAATAATGAGTATCTTGAAAAAGCATTGGATATTTTAGTGGTAATAACACACCATTTTGCCAAAGTAGAATGGCATCTTGCTCTGTTATCTGAGCAACTAATTCTTCTAATTGCTGTAAATCATATTCGCTACGAGAAAAAGTATAAAACATATAAAATCCAATCAAAAAGTGAGCACTTTTTCTGTTTGTTTGAGTAAATGAATAAATTCAGCCTTTTTTAATACTGTAACAGGAAGTAATAATGGTTGGTGAGTTAATTGATAACGAACAAGATCTTCATGGCTCACAAAACATTGTTTTATTTCATATAAATCCAATAATTTAAGCATTGCTGCTGTTTCTTTTTGTAGAATCACTTCAGCTTGCTGTCCTGTTAAAAGATTTAACACGCCATCATGCAAAAAGAAAACTGCAATATCTTGCTCATCACAGTAAGCAGACATTGCTAATAATGTGTCAATGCCTTCCCTAACACTACTATTACCATAAGGGCTTTGCGTAAAAACAAATGCAATTTTCATTTCACACACCTTAAAAAGTGATCACACGATCAGCGGTTAAAACTGCCTGACTAAACTCACCTAAACCAGCTAAAACAAAGCCAGATGCAAGATTATTCTGTTCTTTAGCAAATGCCGTTTCATCATTTACCACCCCTCGCCTTTGCGCTGCGGCAATACAAAGATAAAGTGGAAAATGATGCTGCGCTGATAGTTGCTGCCATTGTTTGACTAAATGAAATTCATCATTGGCAGGATAAACATAGCCATTACCATGACTAACTCCTGCTTGAGAAAAGAAGACTTGATCAATGATATGCCCTGCCTGTAACAATGCTCGTGCAACTTGATAGGCTAAAAAACTCGCTTCTGAACCATAAACTGGTTGAGTAACAGACAGTACATAACGCATTATTTTTGCTCGTCCTGCTTAATTTGACGGATATAAAGATAAACGGTATGACGCGAAATACCTAAACGTTCCGCCACTTGATTAATGGCATCTTTGATATCAAAAATCCCCTTTTCAAATAATGAAACCACAATTTGTTTATTCTTATTATTGTTAGAAACATTGCGATCATTGGTAACGTCCTCAATAGTTTGCTCTACTGTTTGTGCAACCAACTCTTCAACTGAAGAAGCAAAATTCACCTCTGACGAGCTTTCTTCCTGCTCATGTGTAGGCAAAAAACCTTGAATAAATTCAGACATAGGCACATTTAAATTCATATTAATGCAAAGTAATCCTATGATACGTTGTTGTGAGTTACGAATTGCGATGCTAATTGATTTCATCAATCCATTACTTTTTGCGCGAGTAAAATAGGGTTGAGAAACACTATCTGTTTTCATTTGATGCAAAGAACGTAATGCAAGATCAGTAATAGGTGAACCTACCTTACGATTCGTGTTATGTCCATTTGCAATACAAATTGCAGAATTTGTTAAGTTCTCTAAAGAATGTAATACAATTTCGCAATGCTCTCCTATTAATGCCGCAATGCCTTTCACCACGGGAATATATGACTGCAAAATATCATGATCTTCTTTACTAAATGGCTGTTCTTCTTGTAAAAAGATCTCATCATCTAAATTCATAACCACTCCAAATTAAAAAAGAGTAACGAACATTGCTGCTCGTTCTCTTTTTTGCTTTAACTCTCACTATTTATTATTTGATTTCACATCTAATAATTCGATATCAAAAATCAAAGTTGAGTTTGGCGGAATTTGTCCTGTTTGCTGATCACCATATGCAAGATTTGGTGGTAATACTAATTGAATTTTACCGCCTTTTTTAATTAATCCAATACCTTCAACCCAACCAGGAATAAGTTGATTTAATTGGAATTCAATCGGTTGATTACGTTTATATGAGCTATCAAATTCTGTTCCATCAATTAATGTTCCACGATAATTCACTTTTACTGTATCTGTTGGATCTGGTGATTCTCCTTCACCAGCATTTTCAATACGATACAGGATACCTGAAGCCGTTTTATTCACGCCCTCTTGTTTAGCATATTTATCGCGATACTCTTTCCCTTTTTTCTCATTTTCTTTAGCAATTTTCTCTAATTGCGCTTGTGTTGCTTTAGTTAGTTCTTCATCTAAAGCTTGTAGTTGTTTTTGTAATGCTTCATCTGAAAGTGTAGTTTTTCCAGTTAATGTATCTTTTACCCCGTCTAAAATTTTAGCACTGTCATATTTAATTAAAGATTTTTGCGATTCTAATGATTGTTGAATATTTTTTCCCATAAACACACCAATCGCATAAGAAGAATCATCAATGAATTTTTTATCTTTTAGTTGAGAATCTTCTGCTAAACTTTGGTTGCTAACAGCTAAAAAAATTAATCCAGAAAGAAACGTTGCTTTGTGAATAGAACGCATAATTGTTTGTTCTCCATAAGAAAAAGAATAGATTATTAGTGCTGTAACTTGAATGAATAGGGTAAAATGATTTTTAAAAATATACAATATTTATTTCTATTTAAACCAAATTATTACGTTTTTAACAATACTGAAAACTTAATAGCAATTCCGTCTGTTATTATCAATGCGATAAAGGATACACAATGACTATCGAAGATACCGTTTTCTCACAACGTATAGATGAATTGGAAATGAAAGTTGCCTTTCAAGAAAATACGATTGAACAACTTAACCAATCTATTATTGAACAGCAATTTACTCTTGAAAAAATGCAGTTGCAGCTACGCTATCTTGCACAAAAATTAAAAGATATGCAGCCATCAAATATTGCAACTGCTGCAGAGGAAACACCTCCACCACATTATTGATAATAAAAAAGTTAAAAAACCTCCGCAGACGCAGAGGTTTTTTCGCGCTATAATTAATCTTCGTCTTTTAATGGTACAACTAACATATCAACATCAATATTATTCATGACTTGACGAGTTGATGACATCAATTTACTCCAGAAGTCTTGGTGATGCCCTACAACAAGGATATCAACATCATATTTATCTACGGCATCTGATAATACCGTACCAAGATCACCGTTACCGCAAAGCGTTTCTGTAACTGGATAACCTGCTTGTTTCGCCAGTTCAACCAATGCGTCATGAGTTTCATCGGAAATACGATCTTGCATAGAAGACATATTTACATCGACTAACCCAGTATAAAGGTCGGAAAAATTAACATCGACATGAATAATGGATAATTTAGCACTATTGTTTTTAGCAACTTGCACCGCTTTTGCTAATAAAATATTACTTTCTTCTGAAAGGTCAACTGCGACAAGAACATGCTTATACATAATGATTCCTCCATTTATAATCAGTTAATCGAATAAGCTTGGTCATTATATTAGCACTAAACATAAGGAAAAAATTTGCGGTTGATCACGCTATTAAAAACAAATCAAAATTAAATCTAAAATGGAGCAAAAAATGGTAACAACATTAGAAAAATTTGCAGAAGTAATTGCTCAATTACGTGATCCTGAAAAAGGTTGCCCTTGGGATTTAGAACAGAGTTATCAAACGATGCCGCCTCATATTTTAGAGGAAGCTTATGAAGTGGTTGAAGCTATCAATCAGGACAATCGTCAAGATCTGAAAGAAGAACTTGGTGATTTATTAATGCAGGTTGTTTTTTTAAGCCAATTAGCGAAAGAAGAGAATGCATTTACATTAAATGATGTTATTCATGGTATTACGGATAAAATTATTCGTCGCCACCCACATGTATTTGGTGAAGTTGAAGCCAACACTAGTGAAGAGGTGTTAAAAAATTGGGAAAAGATTAAACAACAAGAACGCCACAATAAGCAGCAATTTTCTATTCTCGACAATATTCCAGCTGCATTACCTGCTTTGTTACGTGCGACAAAATTACAAAAGCGCTGTGCTAAAGTCGGTTTTGATTGGTCTGAAACAGCACTTACCTTACAAAAAGTGGAAGAGGAGCTACAAGAAGTTCGTGATGAATTAGATAAATTGCCACAAAATCCAACTACTATTGAAGAGGAAATTGGCGATCTGTTATTTGCAGTAGTCAATGTCGCCCGTCATTTACATATCAATCCAGAGGAGGCTTTACGCAAAGCTAATCTTAAATTTGAACGACGATTCCGCCAAGTGGAACAAACCATTGTGAGTTCTGGACGCCATTTAAAGGAAGCCTCTCTCAGCGAAATGGATCTACTCTGGAATCAAGTTAAACAACAAGAAAAACAAGGAGAATAACTTTTAGCTATGTTTGCTCGTATTTATTCATGGTTTGAAAAACGTCTTAATCCTTATCCTGATGATCTACCAACTGTACCACAACAAGGCTTACTTAAATTTATCTGGTCTTGTATAGAAGGTATGCGGGGCTGGATTTTACTCCTTACCATTATGGTAATAGGTATTGGTGCAATGGAAGCGATATTGTTCCAATTTATGGGAACCCTCGTTGACTGGTTAACAAACTATTCACCTCAACAATTATGGCAAGAAAAACAGCTGCAATTACTTGGTATGGCTGGATTATTACTATTTAGTATTGTTTGGTCTTTCATTGCTTCTAATATTCATCTGCAAACATTACAAGGTGTTTTTCCAATGCGTTTACGCTGGAATTTCCACCGTTTAATGCTAGGGCAAAGTTTAAGTTTCTACCAAGATGAATTTGCTGGTCGTGTTTCTGCAAAAGTGATGCAAACTGCTCTCGCCGTTCGCGATACTGTACTCGCTATCTCTGATGTGATGACCTATGTTATCGTCTATTTTATTACGTCTGGTGCGGTATTAATGACTTTAGATAGTTGGTTTGTATTACCATTTATTATCTGGTTAGTAGTCTTTGCAATTATATTAAAAATCTTTATCCCAAAATTAGCCTATACCGCTGAACGACAAGCTGATGCACGTTCATTAATGACAGGACGTGTAACTGATGCTTATTCTAATATCACGACCGTTAAACTATTTTCACATGGTTTTCGTGAAGCGAGTTACGCCAAGCGATCTATGCAAGAGTTTATGGTAACTGTCCACGCCCAAATGCGCTTAGCAACTTCGCTTGAAGCACTAACCTATTTCACTAATATCTTACTCACTCTTAGCACAGCTTTATTGGGGTTATGGTTATGGAGTACAGGAAAAACAGGTGTCGGTGCGATTGCCACTGCGATAGCAATGGCATTACGTGTTAATAATCTTTCTCGTTGGATCATGTGGGAAGCAGCACGTTTATTTGAAAATATTGGTACAGTGAATGATGGTATGCATACACTTTCTAAACCACATACCATCGTGGATAAAAGCAATGCTACTGATCTTACGGTAACTAAAGGTGAAATTAAATTTGCTAATGTACAATTTGCTTATGAAAGCGATAAACCTCTGCTCTCTAAATTTAACCTAACTATTAAGCCTGGAGAGAAAGTCGGGTTAATTGGACGTTCTGGTGCAGGAAAATCAACCATTGTTAATCTCTTACTCCGTTTTTATGAAGCTAATCAAGGGGACATTACGATTGATGGACAAAATGTTTGTGATGTTCGCCAAGAAAGTTTGCGTAGTCAGATTGGATTAGTAACACAAGATACCTCATTACTACATCGTTCTGTACGAGAAAATATTATCTATGGTCGCCCTGATGCTACTGAAGAAGAGATGATTTCTGCCGCCGAACGAGCCGAAGCAGCCAATTTTATTCCTGCGCTTAGCGACGCTCAAGGTCGCCGTGGTTATGATGCACACGTTGGTGAACGAGGCGTCAAACTCTCTGGTGGTCAGCGCCAACGTATTGCAATTGCACGTGTGATGCTAAAAGATGCTCCAATTCTATTATTAGATGAAGCGACCAGTGCATTAGATTCTGAAGTTGAAGCGGCAATTCAAGAAAGCCTAGATAAAATGATGGAAAATAAAACCGTTATCGCTATTGCTCATCGCCTCTCTACCATAGCGGCGATGGATCGCTTGATTGTGTTAGATAAAGGACAAATTGTAGAACAAGGCACTCACGCTGAATTGTTGGAAAAAAATGGACTTTATGCCAAATTATGGAAACATCAAAGTGGTGGTTTTTTAAGTGAGCATTAATTCCATATAAAATGAACAAAATGTGCGACATTAGGTCGCACATTCTTTATCCGCCTACTTCTGCTTACACTGCGCAATAATATCCAATTTTTCCTGATATACCGATGTATTTGGATTCATATCCATTAAGCCAAACAGGGTGCTATACAAATTATCTTGTGAATAAGATTGTTGAGCTGCATTTTTCCGTAAGCAGTCAAAATCAATATTTTCATTTTCTTTAAATCGATCCGAAAACCACATAATCATTGGAATATGTGTTTGTTGTGCTGGTGCAATCGCATATGGTGTCCCGTGCAAATATACTCCATTTTCACCCAATGATTCGCCATGATCAGACAAATAGTAAACAGCTGCCTCTAATTCAGAATGTGCAGACACTTTCTCAATTACATTATCTAAGAATTGATCAATATAGAGAATTCCATTGTTATAGGTATTCACTAACTGTTCATTGGTACATTTTTGAATTTCATTGGTATCACACGTTGGTGTAAAACGACGATATTCAGGTATATAACGCTCATAATAGGTTGGTCCATGGCTACCAATCGTATGCAAAACTAACACGGTATCTTTTTTAAGATTTCGCAGCACATCATCAATATGATCTAATAAAATATTATCCAAACATTCACCATCTTGACAGTATTTTGGATCCGTTGACGAGACGATATTTTTACTCGGTACACGTAAACACACGCCTTTGCAATCACTGTTGTTATCAATCCATAAAATCTCCACACCTGCACGTTGTAATACATCTAGGATATTATCTTGATGAGCTGCTTTCACTGCATCATAATTATCTTTCCCCATACCTGAAAACATACAAGGTACAGATACCGCCGTTGATGTTCCACAACTGGTAACATTTTTAAAATTGATAATTTGATCACCACGTGCTGCTAATAATGGTGTCGTTTGTGGTTGATAACCATTCAATCCCCAATTTTGCGCTCGGGTTGTTTCTCCCACAACTAATACCGTCAGATGAAGATAATCATCAGGCTTTTCTTGTGCTGCATCTAAGCCCAACTCAGTATAGGGCATATTGGCTTGTTGAATACGCTTAACTTCGTTTATTCCAGCACTAATAAAATTCGATGGCACAATCAAAGCGGGGACACTCTTATTATTTCTCACAAAAGAGGCATAATCTTGATAAAATCCTTTCGCAATACCCGCTATCACCACAACAGATAACAAAATCATGGCAATACGATAGGCAATTTCTTTATACCAACGACGATAATCTACTTTCACCAACACATAAAGCAATGAGGGAAAAACACCAAAACCAAGAATCCATAAAATATAAGGTAATGTAACCGTGCGTGATGCTTCAGCAAAATTTGTCTGCAACACATTTTCCAACATATCTGTTGTGAAATAGACATCTAGAAAAACTTCGCTATACCCCACTGCTGCACTGATCATCAGTAGCGCAGGCATTATTATTTTATGCAAAACGGGTAAGGCAAATAATTGAAATACAGCATTTAGTACAAAAAAGACAAAAAATGGCACAGTTACTAAAAAATAATCTTCTGTTTCACCAGTAAAGGGGTGAAGTTTTAAGACTTTGGCATAAAACGCATAATTTAATACTAATGTGAAATAGAGTGAAACCAAACTAATTAACGTTGTCGAACGTAATGAGAATGACGCTATTCGCATAAATGAATTATCTCCATAAGCTATACAATAAAAGCGGGGGTTTGACATTATGGAGGTGAAAAAGTTCTTAATGACTATACTGTAATTTCATAAAAAATACCTGCTCGTAATAAGCAGGTATTTTAACTTTCCTAATAGAGAAAATGAGAACTTATAATTCATCAATAATACGATATACCCAATTCTCTAATGGATCATTAATTTTCTTCATTTCAGAATGCATCTCTAGCAACATTGTCTTCTTTATCTCTGAATAGGCATCATCATAGAAAAGATTTACCATTTCTTCTGGATCATTTTTCACATCATATAGTTCACAAACATCACTCGCATTGAAAACCAGTTTATAATCCTTACGTCGCCACATTCGTTGTTCAAAATAAACAAAATGCCCCGCTAATTGTGCTAATAAGCCCTTTCGATCATTATTTTTACCTTGACGAACAATAGGTAAAATACTTTGTCCTTCAAAACAAGGCGGTATTGTTTGCTCTACGACATCAAATACAGTAGAGGTTAAATCATGTAGATACACTAAATTGTCATCTCGTTGATTAATCCTATTTGAAAGTGGATCTTTAACAATCAACGGAATGTTATATGTACTATCAAACATAAATTCACCTTTTTCGATCATTCTATGCGCCCCCATCGCATCACCATGATCAGCAGTAATTACAATAAAGGTGTCCTCATATAATCCCTTTTGTTCTAAAAATTTAAATAATTCTCCTATTGCATCATCAATGAGCGTGATATATCCCCAGAATTTTGTAATTACCTCTCGCCAATGTTCTTCACTCGCTTCCCACATTCCCCACATTTTAGAGATTGTTCTATAATGTCCAGGTTTACCTTCTAATGGCTTAAAGAAGCTCTTATCAAGCACAACATCTTTTGGATCATACATTGAGTAGTAAGGCTCTGGTACGATACAAGGTGTATGTGGTCCCCAAAAGTTTATCCAAGTAAAAAATGGTTTTCCTTCATCTAATGATTCCTGAATAAATCGCTTAGATTCATCAATAATAAAATAAGGGATTGTTTGCTCTTTGGAGCCAGATAAAAGCCCACATAGTTCTTGCACACGTAAATGTGGATTATCCCCAAAATAGGCTTTGCTTACGCTTGGAATGTCTAATTGATTTTCCACTAACCATTCTTTATAGCGATTAGAATGTGTAGGCGGTTGATTGAAAACAAGATCCTTATAAACTTGGCTACCTGGGTAACCATAACCATCAAAATTATGTCCTCGTATTCCGTAATCAGCAGGTACAGATTTTGTACCAACATGCCACTTTCCAGCAACATAGCAGTTATAACCTGCTAAATTAGAGATATTCGGTGCTTCTGGGCTAATTTCCCCCGTTCCCCCTTTTTCACCATTTCTAATAATGCCGTGCGAAGAGGGCATTAATCCTGTAAACAGTGATGTTCTTGCTGGTCCGCACACTGATGCAGGTGTAAACGCATTGTCAAAACATACCCCTTCTTTCGCTAATCTATCTATATTGGGTGTTTTCACAATGCTATGCCCATACGGGCCTAGCATATCTTTTCTTACTTGGTCTAATAAAATATAAATCACATTACTCATATTTAAGCCTTCTGTTTATTTTTACCTACAACAACTAATAAAACAGCTTGCAATACTAAATAACCGCCTATGACCCATAGCGGTTTGCCCTCTGCGGAAGCTAATCCAACTGGAGATAAAAGTGTATAAAGCGCAATTAAACCTAAAATTAATGAGGCAACAGTAATATTGACATATTCCCAATTACTTAGGTCAACATTACTTTTATTTTCGGTATTATCTTGATACGGAGTGGCTCGTCTTAAGAAAATGCCTAAAGTTAACATCACAACCACATCAAAAACAAACAAAGCAGCCATAACGTATACAAAGTTAATTTTTACATTAAACACCCATACAATGAGGAAATATAAAACAACATGTAATAACAAAGCAATTCGAGCAGCTACTCCAGAAACTGTTTTATTAAATAATCCAACTGCAAACAGGGCAACAATCGGAATATTCACAAAACCTGCAAATCGTTTTGTAATTAAGAAAATACCATCAGTACCAAACATTAGTAATGGTCCGATAATAATAGTCACAATCGCCATAATAGCAGAAACTTTTTTCGCATAAGTAATTAACTCTCTATCACTAAATGTCTTTTTCGTGATTGAAGGTAATAAATCTTTACAATAAATAGTTGCTGCTGAATTTAAGAAGGAATTAAAGGTACTTAATATCGCACCAAATAGTGCCGCCACAAAAAAACCTTGTAATACAGTTGGTAATACTCGATTAACTAATTCAGGATAAGATAAATCAATAGGATTTAATCCTTCTCCAATGATGTGGAAACTTAATAATCCTGGCACATTTAAGATTAGCGGTAAAAGTAAGAGAAATAGTGCTGCAATTAAGATTCCTTTTTGCCCTGCTTTTAGATCTTTAGCACCTAAAGCACGTTGTACAATCGCTTGGTTCGTTGTCCAGTAAAAGAAATGAACCAACATAATACCAGTAAATATTGTTGGCCACGGTACAGCATCAGTCGCACTACCAATCGCATTAAACTTTTCTACGTGTGTTGTACCAATAATATGTAACCCTTCTGAAAAACTTCCATTCCCTAAATAAATCAAGCCAAAAATTGGCACAAGAATCGCTCCAATAACTAAAATAATTGCATTAATTGTATCCGACACGGCAACTGCTTTTAATCCACCAAAGATCGCATATGCAGCACCAACAACACCAATTGCCATTATGGTATAAACAATAGATTCTCCATAACTAATCCCAAATGTGGCTTCTAAATTAAAAATCTTATTAAAAGCAATAGCACCAGTATAGAGGGCTGTTGGAATAACAATAAAAAGATAAAAAACTAAAAAAAGACCTGACATAATTAAACGTGTTTGTCGGTCAAATCGATTTTCAAAAAATTCTGGAATAGTAGTGTATCCGTTTCTAATATACTTTGGTAATAAATATAGTGCTAAGAAACACAATGGAATAACAGTTGGTACTGTCCACGCAATAATAGAAAAATTTCCTGCATAAGAGTTTGCATTTACACCAATAATTTGTTCTGTTGATAAGGAAGTTAAAATCATTGAACAACCAATTACAAACCCACTTAAACCTCTACCTGCAAGAAAATACCCTTTTGAAGTGGATAAATCATCATTTTTTGTTTTTAGCCACGAAATCCACGCGACACCACCCGTAACCAGTAAAAAACTAAGAATTGTTAATAGCATATTGCCTCCTGTACTCTTTTTACTTGATATTTATAAATTAAATATCTCTTTGTAGCATAATGGCTTCTAATGCTTTTCTATTATGATAATAATCATAGGAGGTATGTGAGAAAGATCACAAATTTAAAATATAAGTAAATAACTCAAAAACTAATAATTGATAAAGTCATATTTTTTGATATAGACGTTTAATAAAATATCTAAATCTGTGATTCGAATCACAGTTGTTTTATAACAATGATCATACTTATTCCTCTTTATTCCTCCTTATAATCCTAATTACTTTTAATTGCAGAAGGTAACAACAAGTTTAAATTTATTATGATTAATATCATACCCTTTGCTATTTCTTATATTCACATTTCAATCCATAAATAAAGGAGGAAGAAACTATGTTTACATTCTTTAGCTGCATTGCCTTTATGGCCTTTGTGGCTTGGTATTCGTGGTATAAAACAAAAGGAACAATATCAACCTCTAATGGTTATTTTCTTGCAGGTAATAAATTAGGAGCATTATTTATAGCAGGATCATTACTATTAACAAATATATCAACTGAACAATTAGTAGGGCAAAGTGGTGTCGCCTATGCTGGAAATATGACAGCACTAGCGTGGGAAATTTGGGCCATTCGAGGGATTATACTATTGGCAATTTTATTCCTCCCTATGTATCTCGGTGGTGCTTTTTCTACTATGCCCGAATTTTTAAGCTCACATTATGGAGAAGGTACACGAAAACTTATCGTTTATCTTTTTATGTTTGGTTATTTATTTGTCTGGTCTCCAACGGTTTTATATGGCGGTGCACTAGCGTTGATGAAGATACTAAATATCGAATCCTATTTAGGCTTATCTAAAATGGAAGCACTTTGGCTTTGTACGATTGTTATCGGCGTGATCGGTGCAATCTATGCCGTTGCTGGAGGATTAAAAGCTGTTGCAATTTCAGATACGTTAAACGGGATTGGACTTTTAGTTATTGGTTGCCTTGTTCCTATTTTTGGTTTACTTGCATTAGGCGACAAAATACAAGGTAATTTACTGGAAACATTACATTATATTGCGGTAACACATACTGAAAAACTTGATGCTATTGGTACAGGATCGCAATTAGATGCTATTCCAATTGCTGCTGTCTTTACTGGTTTAATGGTACTCGCCACTTTCTACTGGGGAACAAATCAATTCATTATTCAACGTGCATTAGGTGCAGAAAGTTTACGCTCTGGACAAAAAGGTCTATTGCTTGCAGGTTTCTTTAAAATGATAGTGCCTTTTATTGCACTTTTTCCTGGGTTACTTGCATTCCACTTATATGGAGAAAATTTTGAAAGCAAAGATTTAGCTTATCCTACTTTAGTTTCTAATGTTCTACCTGCACCTTTATTAGGGCTTTTTATTGCAGCATTACTTGGTGCTGTCTTTTCAACTTATAACTCACTGATTAATTCTGCCTCTACATTATTTGCAGTAGATATTTATAAAGCCGTAATTAACTCAAACGCAAGTGATCAAAGGGTCATTTATATTTCAAAAATTTTTGGAATTATTTGTTCAATATTAACTATTATTATTGCCCCTAATTTATTTTATGCTCCACAAGGATTATTTATCTTTTTGCAACAATTTACTGGGTTTATCGCTATTCCAATTGTTAGCCTAGTATTATTAGGATTATTTGGAAAACGCATTCGCATTCCAGAGTTAGCTGCAAAATTTATTATTATCTTTCATGTCATCATCTATTATTTACTTGTCTTTGGCTTAAAGAAATATATTCATATCCATTGGATGCACGTGTATGGATTATTATTTGTTGCAGAAATCATTATTTTAATTTTATGGGGAATCATCAAACCGAATAAAAATCAAATTAAGCTCACTGTAAATAGATCAAAAATAGATATGCAAGCATGGAATTATTCATTATTAACGAGTGGAATTCTCATTTCTATTGCATCGCTAATTTATATTTTATTTTCGAAAGTTGGATTAGCTTATGATCAAGGTGTTGTTTCTCCTGATTTTTGGACTTACTTTATCAGTGCCTTAGCTCTATGCGTATTAGTTTGTATCTGGCTGCATATTAAAGTACAGCCTATTTATAATCGTTATATCCATACTCGATATAATAGCACCACGAATAATAAGGAATAAATTATGCAGAAAAAACCAAATATTCTTTTTATCTTACTTGATGATTATGGTTGGTCTGATACTGGTTGTTATGGTAGCTCATTTTATGAAACGCCTAGATTAGATCAGTTTGCCCAAGAAGGAGCTCGCTTCACTGATGCCTATGCGGCCTGCCCAGTATGTTCTCCGACAAGGGCAAGTATTTTAACAGGAAAATATCCTGCTAGATTAGGAATGACACAGTGGTTAGGTGGATATTCCGAAGGAAAATTGGCTGATGTGCCTTATATTGATCACCTTAGCACTGAAGAATTTTCTCTAGCGAAAGCATTAAAAGAGGGAGGCTATAATACTTGGCATGTCGGAAAATGGCATTTAAGCAAGCATAATGAACAGCGTTTTGAAACTTATCCAGAAAAACATGGATTTGATGTCAATATTGGCGGATGTGATTGGGGACACCCATTTAAAGGTTATTTTTCTCCTTATGGAATTGAAACTCTCGAAGATGGACCAGAGGGCGAATACCTTACAGATCGTTTAACTGATGAAGCGATAAAATTAATTAATAATAGTAGTGATACAGATAAGCCTTGGTTTATGTATCTATCTCATTATGCCGTTCATACGCCAATCCAATGCCATACACATCTCGTAGAGAAATATCGAGCTAAAGCACGTAGTTTAGGGCTTGATCAAATAGACCCTTTTGAAAAAGGGGAACAGTTTCCTTGCCTACATAAACAAGATGAATATGTGCTAAGACGCACAATCCAAAGTGATCCTGTTTATGCGGCGATGGTAGAAAATCTAGACTGGAATATTGGCCGAGTGCTTGATTGTTTGAAAGAAAATGGGATAGAAGAAGATACGATTGTCATCTTTTATAGCGACAATGGAGGGCTTGCCACTGCTGAAGGATCGCCGACAACAAATAAACCGTTATGTGAGGGAAAAGGGTGGATGTATGAGGGAGGTACTCGAGAACCATTAATCATTCGCTGGAAGGGCAAAATTGAGCCAAATATCCTGTTAGAAACACCTGTAACATCAACTGATTTTTATCCTACATTATTAGAAGCCGCTGGATTACCTTTACGCCCAATGCAACATTGCGATGGTGTTAGCATTCTTCCTCTTTTAATGCAGCAACAAAAAACGATTGAAAGAGCATTATTTTGGCATTATCCGCATTACAGTAATCAAGGTTGTACTCCTGGCTGTTCTATTCGTGATGGTGAATGGAAGTTACTTGAGTTTTTTGAGGACGGAAAACTAGAACTTTATAATGTATATAAAGATATTGGAGAACATTATGAGGTAAGTGAGCAATATCCAGATGTCGTGCAAAAGCTGAAGAAGAAATTAGATAAGTGGAAGCAAGATGTTGGTGCTCGTATTCCTGAACCAAATCCACATTATCATAAATAGGCATAATTTATTCCTATCTATTCTGGAATCATAACTTCAGAATAGATATTTATTATGTCAAACCAAAATATTTTGTTACAAAAACAAATGAATGTAGCAATAAAATGATCACTAAAAAGTGGTTTAAAACGATACCGTCCAAAAAAGTGTATCTTTTAGGACGGTATCTACACTTGTCATACAATATCTAAATCTAAAAGATAAATATTTAAATTATCTACATAAAGTGCTTTATATCGCTAGCCGTTCCACCTCGGTGAATAATATTCCGCATCTGTGCCATGATTGGCGCTGTTTGACGAAAAAATAATTGATAAGAAGGACATAAATAATTTTGCTTAAACTGTTCGCCTTTCAATGGAACAATTCGATGTTTTGGGCAACCACCATAGCAAAGATGTCGTACCTCACATTTTTGGCATTTTTTAGTCAAGGTTTCTCGTTTTGCTTGTCCAAAATTAATCTGTTTCTTGCTATTCACAATTTGAGCCAATGACTGATGATTGACATTACCTATTTTATACGCAGGATAGACAAAGTGATCACAAGAATACACATCGCCATTGGCTTCTAATACCATAGATTGCCCACAAGTTTCTCTATGTACGCAGCTACTTGAAGGATAACCTAGCCATTGCCCTAATAAATTATCAAATGTAATCACAAAAATATGACCAATATCTTGTTTTACCCACTCATTAAATATATCTAATAAAAATTGTCCGTACCCTTCTGGTGGTACAGAAAATGGTGTCATTTTATAATTCTTACTTGGATTATAGTCTGAACGTTGTACTGCATAATTCGCCACTTCAACAATAGGAATAAATTGCATAAATGTTGAACCTAACTCTTTTAACGCAAGGTAGGTCTCTTTTCCTTTATTCCAATTTTGATCGTTTACAACCGTTAACGTATTAAAGTCAACCTGATATTTTTTTAATAATTCAATTGCGTGTTTAACACGTTCAAACGTTGGCTGCCCATTAATAGAAATGCGATATTTATTATGAATAGCGGCTAATCCATCAATAGAAATACCTAATAAGAAGTTATTTGCTTTAAAAAATTCTGCCCATTGCTGGTTTAATGCAATTCCATTTGTTTGAAAACTATTATTAATCTGTTTTCCATTTGCATATTTTTTTTGAAATTCAATGGCTTTTCTAAAGAAATCAATACCTAAAAGTGTTGGCTCACCGCCTTGCCAAGCAAAATCGACACGACTACCAGAAAATGAATTAATATAGTTTTTAATGTAGTTTTCTAATGTAGATTCTGTCATTAATCGTACATTATGTGTTAACACTTGCTCTTTTTGTAAATAAAAGCAATATTCACATTTAATATTGCAATGGAAGCTACTTGGCTTTGCCATCAAATTAAAATAGGTTTGATTGACTTCAGACATAAAAACACCAATAACGAATAGAGGCTAAAGAAAGAACTAAATAAATTGTAACAATAACATATATATAGCAATAACAAATAATGTCAATCCTAAGAGTTTTTTAGATAATGTTGGTTTAAGTTTTCCTCTAATTTTCATCGAAAAAAAACTCATAAAAAAAGAACTTAATACAACAATCGTTACAATACTAAAATTCACATAGCCAATCTGCCACGAATTGGGAATAACAATATCTGGCGACTTCGATAAATAACTATAAAAATTCCCTATTCCCCCAATAACCATCATATAGTTAGTATAAACAGCAATTTGCCGCATACTCACACTGGGTAGTTGTGCAATTAACGGGGACATAATTGAACCACCACCAATACCTGTTATACCAGCAATCCCGCCACCAAAGAAACAAGCGAAAATACCTTTGACTGTATCATTTTCATTCTGATGATCATTGTTTCTAATTCTTTGTACTTTTATGTCAATAAACGTTTTAATTGCCAATGATGTCAACGTTAGCACAAACACTAGCACAATAATAAAATCTGACACAGCAAAGCTGAGAGAAAAACCGATTTGTACGCCCAAAATCATACCTAATGACCAAAAAATCATTTTTCTAATATCAATCCGAATTTTTTGTTTAATAAAATAGATAAGATTAATGACGGCTGTTCCCATAACAATGGTCAATGAAGTTGCTGCAATCATCTGTAAAGGGATCTCTGGGAACAACGTATGTAATACTGGGACCATCAGTACGCCACCACCAATTCCAAATAACGCAGACATCAGATTCGCCAGCAGACCACAAATAATTAAGGTGATAATAATTGATATTGTCATATGCTATTTCTATCGTAATATTTTTTTATATTATGAATTAACTCTATATCAAGTCTTTATGATCATTGTCATAGTCATTAAAATACTCTCTACTTATACTGCCACTTGATAGCTATTTAATTCATAGAATAGGCACTATGATAAAATATATAAACTGGATACAAGTTTATTTTGATAATCACGACAAATAGAATGAATAACTTATGATAACAAACGCCAACATACTACTCCCTCAGCAATTAAAAAGCTGTCAATACACGCATTTACATACACTGCCAAAAGGAACGCCCTTATATGAACAAGGTGATGCTTCACATGAATTTTATTTTGTCGAGAAAGGGTTAGTCGGTCTATACCATATGTTAGAAAATGGCAAAGAAAGTTTAGTTCGTATTTATAAACAAGGAGATTATTTCGGTTTCAGGACGTTATTTGGTAATGGACAATATCACTGCACCGCCAGAATTTTACAAAAATCAGAAATAATCAGAATTACCCCGCAAAACATCGATCGTTTCTTTGCAGAAAATGCAAGTGCAGTTCAAATGTTGTTTCAAATTCTTGCAAATGAATTAAAAGATGCAGAAAACAGATTAGCGAAAAGTGCTTATCTAAAAAGCTTAGATCGCATTATTGATAGCATCTGTTTTCTCAATGAAAACTTTCCAGAATACAACTGGACAAACCGAGAAATAGCAGAATATACCGGTTGTGAAACAGAAACGGCTATTCGAATTACAAAAGAACTTCGTAGGAAAAACTTAATTTAATCTCATAGCAAGAATAATGCCTGATATAACAGGCATTATTCTGATTAACTTAACTCTCTGCCACAACTCTTGCAAAAAAGATCTCATTTTCAAAATAAATATGCTGTTTTAGATCTGCAATAAACGTTGCGATTCCTTTATATAATGCCTGCCACGAACCACACGCACCTTCTGGTAAAACTAAATTACGTGTTACGACGAGCAATGTTTTAAGATCTTCTTCTGCTTCATCATGTTCAGACAACATCACTTGAATTGGCATTCTCGCCATTGCATATTGCCCAGCCTGAATCATTTGAAACAGGATTTGTTCCTCTTTACGCATATGTATTTCAAGATCTTGATAAATCTTTTGTAAAATTGCTGCGGCACCAGCTGGGCAAGCACTGCTATCTTTATGCACACTTTCTACTTTTTGCGCTAATTCAATAAGGGCTGGTAATTGCTGGCGATGGCGAGTGTGATAGCCTGATTCAACAAAATTAATAATATCTTGATAAGTAGCAGTCTTCCAATGCGCAATTTCCTGAGCAGAAAAAGGGGTATCCTGTTCAACGATTCCAATCATAAATTTCTCCTTAGTACACTAAAAATATCCGACTAAAATACTAAGGTATTCATAAACTAAAAACAATTACCCATAAAGGTATATTTAATTACACCTTTATAACAAATGTTTTACACACTTTATTTGTTAGCAATATCTCTGGGGTGGGGAAATAATAAAACTAATTGTCGCCGTTTTATAGTGTATCCGTAGGTAAATACCTGCGTTTAGTGGCTATTATGGTATGGAAAGAATTTCAATTTGCAGTGGATATTTACCTCTCCGTTAAACAAAAAATAAACCTCATCAAATGATGAGGTTTTAGCTTTCTTATGTCCTATTCGTCATCTTCTGGAATATCAAGTTGTTCTGGCGATAAGATAATTCCCGTTAAATCGGCATACACAAAATCTTCTGGCAAGAAAGAAACTCCTGCAAAATTCACTGGCACATCAACCTCTCCAACGGTTTGGTCATCAGCCGACACAGGAATTGGTGCAAGTGCTTGAATACCAATATCAATATTTTCTAATTGATCAATTTGACGTACTGCACCATACACAATAATGCCTTCCCAACCATTATCTGCTGCTAATTGTGCCAACTCTGCATCAATTAACGCGCGACGAACTGCGCCGCCACCATCAATCAATAATACTCGCCCATGTCCATCTTCATCTAAGACTTCAGCAATTAAACCATTGCTTTCAAAGCATTTAATTGTGGTAATTTTACCTGAAAACGCCGAAACGCCACCGAAGCTTGAAAAAATTGGGTCAACCACATCGACTTGATCCAAGTAAATATCGCAAAGTTCTGATGTGTCAATTCTCATTGTATTTTCCTTTTCTTTCATTGTGAGCTAAGTTACGCAAAACAAAGCCCTAAACTAAAAATAATGTTAAATAATAGTGCTAATTTAGCCATTTGTGCAAGCATTGGGCGTAATTCTAATGCTTGTTTATGACGTAACACAAAAATAGCGTGTTTAACAAGTAATGGTAATATCACCACAAACAAGAAACTATACCAATGTTTAAAATGATTAACTGCAAATACTAATGCACAAATTGCTGCTAAAGCTAATAATACAACATGGTAATAACAACCATATTTCGCTCCAATACGCACAATTAACGTATTTTTACCCGCTTTCTTATCTTGCTCAACATCACGCAAATTATTGATATTCAACACAGCAACCGCTAAGAAACCAGACATCATTGCAGGCAAAAACATACTGCTACTCACTTGATGAGCTTGTAAATAATAGGTTCCCCCCACCCCAAGCAGCCCAAAAAAGATAAAAACAGAAAGATCACCTAATCCCATATACCCATATGGTTTCTTCCCTACGGTATAAGTAATAGAAGCAATAATCGCTAGTACACCAAGTAATGCAAAGGCAATAACATCATTCCATGTCTGACAAGCCACAAAAATTAATGCTAATCCAGACACCATACTTGCTGCCGTTACCAAAATTAATCCAATTCGTAATTGGGCAAAACTGATCACGCCTTGCTGAATGCCTCTTAATGGGCCGATACGCTCTTCTGTATCCGAGCCTTTGATATGATCACCATAATCATTCGCAAAATTAGATACAATTTGTAGTAATGTTGCCGTAAGTAATGCCAATAAAGCAACCATTCCATTAAAATGTTGATGATGATAGGCTAATGCAGAACCTGTAACAATAGAGGCTATCGCTAAAGGCAACGTTTTAGGTCTTGCGGTTTCAAACCACATTTTACATTTGCTCGATTTCATTCATTTCTCTAAACTTATTAATCTTGTTGCGCCTCTGCACGCAAAAGGAAAGTGTTCCATAAAACAAGTTGGTCATTTTACCCTAATTGATTGGATTGTATAGTGAATTCCGAACAAATCCCAAACGCAAGAAAGTAAGTCAATTCAGGTTAGAATGAGATTTACGATAACTACTTATTTATTGGCATAAGAGGTCAGATATGTCGCTTGAATTACAACCTGTCGCTATTATTCATACGCCCTATACAGAAAAATTTTCTGTACCACGGCAACCTGAATTAGTTAAACATGGTACGGGTATTTTAGAACTGATTCCGCCTTACAATGTGCCTGAATGTGTGAGAGGATTAGAACAATTTTCACATTTATGGCTCATCTTTCAATTTGATCGTATTCCGACAGGCAAATGGTCGCCAACCGTACGTCCACCTCGTTTAGGCGGTAATCAACGTATTGGTGTGTTTGCTTCTCGTGCGACACATCGTCCCAATCCACTGGGGCTTTCCAAAGTACGTTTAGATCATATTGAAATTAACAAAGATAAAGTCTTATTACATTTAGGCAGTGTTGATCTCGTGAATGGCACCCCTATTTTTGATATCAAACCCTACCTTACCTATGCAGATAGCGAACCTTTTGCTCAGTCTGGTTTTGCCCAAACTAAACCAGAGGGATTACTAGATGTCAATTTCACGCCTAAAGCTCAGCAACAACTTAGTGTATTCATTGAGCATTACCCTACACTGCCAGCATTAATTACGGAAGTATTACAACAAGATCCTCGTCCTGCTTATCAAAGAACACAAGTAACAGACAGAATTTATGGAATGACATTGTGGGATATTAATATTCAATGGCGAATGTATTCAGCACAGATCATTGAAGTTGTTTCTTTGGCTAACACTACAAAGTAAAACGGTCTTGAATAATCAAGACCACTAGTTTGTTGACACAAGCCATCTTAATTAATTTTTAGTTTATTTTTTCACTAAAATTGTATCTTTAGGTTTCGCCCTAAAGGGCGACTTCATTTTATTCGCAAGTTCGCTCGGCTCACTTGCTCACCCTTCGGGTCGCTGCAAGCAGCGCTCAAAAAGCTATTGCTTTTTGTCATTGCTCGCAACAAATAAAGGAAAAGAAAAGGCGCCCTAGTGCCTTGCTATTTCCTCATTCCGTCAAGATTTTTCAGGCGGCAAAAAACTGATATTTTTCTACGAAAAATTAGACGTTTTTTGCCTAAAAATCTTTCCTACATTCAGGCAAGGCACAAGGGAACCCTTTGAGTATTTTATAAAGATCTTACTTAAATCTAGGTTTGTTAGTAGTAAAACGGTCTTGAATAATCAAGACCGTTTCTCTGCATTTATTTCTGGCTACATACTACAATAAAATGTAGTTTATTTTGCGGATCATTAAAGAACTTAAACATCTTTTGGAAAGTCGCTCGGTTTTCTGATTTCAAGGCATTACGCACAATTTTTAGTGTTCCTAACACCCCCTCATCGTGAATCATACCTTTTGGCGATAATAATGTCATTTCACCCGAATAGGTATCAACATTACTAAAACCTGCATCATTAAATAATGATTTCCAAGCTTCTTTGGTCAAAGGTGTTACACTAACATTAATCACATTACGCAATGTTGCCAAAATTTCATCAACATTTTGTTCTAATAACATCACATCATGTGTTAATAAAAAGCCACCTGGTTTCAAAACGCGAAAATATTCGGCAACTGCTTTTTGCTTTGCTTCTAACGGCAACATCGTCAACATTGCTTCATTAATCACCACATCAAACGAATTATCTGCAAAAGGCAATTTCATCGCATTTGCTCGTTGTACATGAATTAAATGATCTAATTTTGCTTCTGTAATTTGTTTCTGTGCTTTCGCTAATGCTTGTTCATCTAAATCGACACCCTCTATCTGGCAACCAAATTGATTTGCCAATGCAATAGCAGTAGTTCCCATATTACAAGCAACTTCAAGTACTTTTTTGTCTTGATTTAAATCAGCATTTGCAATTAACCAATCAGTCCCTTGCTTACCACCAGGGCGGAGGCGTGTTTTACCTAAGCGAGCTAAAAAATTATGGCCTATTTCATCTTTTTTCATCAATATTTCCTTACTGTTAGATAAACACAATCCTCTTTTATCTTGTACCGTAAACAACTATCGTTTTACCATGCGCAGAGATCAAACCTTGATCTTCTAACATTTTCAAAATACGTCCAACCGTTTCACGAGAACAACCAACAATTTGTCCTATCTCTTGCCGAGTAATTTTAATTTGCATTCCTTCTGGGTGGGTCATTGCTTCTGGCATTTTAGCAAGGTGTAATAATGTCTGTGCAATTCTGCCCGTTACATCTAAAAAGGCAAGATTACTCACTTGTTTAGAGGTATTTTGCAAGCGGCGTGCTAACTGAGCGGTTAAATACATCAATATTTCTGGGTTGACTTGGATTAATTGGCGAAACTTCTTATAAGAAATTTCCGCAACTTCACAGGTACTTTTCGCTTTTACCCATGCAGTACGAACTTTCACCTCATCAAATAACCCCAGTTCCCCAAAAAACTCCCCTTGACTTAAATAGGAAAGGATCATCTCTTTGCCTTCATCATCTTTTACCAAAACCGCAACCGATCCTTTGATTAAATAATAGAGTGTTTCTGCTTTTTCACCTGCATTGATCAGGGTACTTTTTGAGGGATATTTGTGAATGTGGCAATGAGATAAAAACCATTCTAACGTTGGATCATTTGCATGAGTAATTCCTGTATCATCATGTTGCATTTCAATTTCTTCTTTCATATCCATACCACCAACACTATTGAAATTAAATAAAACTTTAAAACTCTGTTTTTATAGCATATTTTTCTCAGCTTGTCTTAAAAATACCTGTTTTTCTTTAAGGTCTAGTGATTGATGTAGCTCAGACCACACAATCACAACTTGACCAGATTTAATCTGTTTGAGTAATCGCCCTTCTTTTTCAGATAGACTCAACTCTCGTACCCCATAATCCGTACCTTCACGTAAAATAAAACTTTGTACGATATTACGCAACGCCGTTTCGCTTAGCTGTTCCCAAGGAATAATCATTTTTACTTAATCAAAAAGCGGTTCAATTAATTGCCACTGTACTGCAAAATTTTGGCTTGGAGAATGGCGAAAATTAGAACGGACATAACGCATAAACTGCCCTTCACATAACAATACTAAATGCCCTGCGATAACTCGTTCATCAACGTTAAATCCTCGTCCTTCTCGTAACTTACGCATCTGCAATACATTGACTAATTGCAATTCCAAACGATCAAAAAAAGCAGCAACTCTTAGTTGCAGCGACTTATCTTCAAACATCAAGGCATGCCCAGTTAAAATACGAGTTAATCCTGGATTTTTCTGAGCAAAAGTTAATACCATCTGCAAAATATCGTGTACACGCATTTTGGTATCCGTCTGCATCTTCATTGACTGCGTAATACGTTGCAACAATACAGTTTCAATTTGCTCAATCAATGCCTCAAAAATTTTTGTTTTATTCGGAAAATAACGATATAGTGCGGCTTCAGATACACCGACAGCTTCTGCTAATTTTGCCGTTGTAATTCGCTCCATACCTTGTTCTGAATGGAGCAAATGGGCAACAATCGTTAATACTTGTTGTCGCCTTGCTGCTAAAGAACGTTTTTCAACTGTCTTTTTCGGTTTATTTTCCTGTATGACCAAATCCACCATTGCCTCGTTCTGTTTGTTCAAAATCAGTTACAATATTAAATTCGGCTTGCACTACTGGCACAAAAACAAGCTGTGCAATACGATCTCCTACTTCAATCGTAAAAGGTTGCTCACTACGATTCCATGCTGAAATCATTAAAGGACCTTGGTAATCTGAGTCAATTAATCCGACCAAATTGCCTAATACAATACCGTGCTTATGCCCTAATCCAGAACGAGGCAAAATCACTGCTGCTAAATTTGGATCCGCAATATAAATAGCGAGTCCAGTTGGAATTAAGCGAGTTTCCCCTGGTTGTAAAATAATTTTTTCATCTATTAAAGCACGCAAATCAAGACCCGCCGATCCTTCAGTTGCATAACTTGGTAACGGAAACTCGTTGCCAATACGTGCATCAAGAATTTTGACATCAATTTTTTTCATCATTATGGTTTGTTTTTTGATAGAGATTAATAATAAGGTTGACTAATTGTTCTGCGAGGTGCTGTTTATCCGTTAACGGTAAACTAACGTTACCATCTGCCCAAAAGAGCTGTAACGCATTATGATCACTACTAAAGCCTTGCCCCGCAATCGATACATCATTCGCACAAATTAAATCTAAACGTTTACGAACTAACTTATCTTTAGCATAGTTTTCAACATCTTGTGTTTCTGCAGCAAACCCAACAGTAAATGGACGTTGTGCAGTAAGATGACCAACGTCGGCAATAATATCAGGATTTTTCACTAATTTTAATGTTATTTCATCACCACTCTTCTTAATTTTTTGAGGGGCAATATCTGCAACCCGATAATCTGCGACCGCTGCACAACCAATAAAAATCTGATGTGTTACTGCTGCACTCATTGATTGTTCCCACATCTGTTGTGCGGTTGTTACCTTAATGACATTCACATCTTGAGGTGGAGTTAAATTTACTGGTCCACTAATCAACGTTACTATCGCCCCTTGTTTTGCAAACGCCTCTGCTATCGCATATCCCATTTTGCCAGAACTATAATTAGAAATATAACGAACAGGATCAATCGCTTCTTGTGTTGGACCTGCGGTAATCGCCACCTTTAATCCTAATAATGGTTTTGCTGTAACAAAACTTGCAGATAATGCAGCAAAAATCTCAGCTGGTTCTGACATTCTACCAGCACCAACATCACCACACGCTTGTTCACCACTATTCGGACCAATAATATTAATGCCTCGTTGGCGTAAACTAGCTAAATGTTGCTGCACCACTGATTGTGCATACATTTGTTGATTCATTGCAGGTGCAATAAAAATCGGCGCTTTAGTCGCTAAACATAATGTCGTTAAGAGATCACTCGCCAAGCCTAAATTTAAACGTGCTAAAAAGTCGGCTGTCGCAGGAGCAATGATGAGCGCATCAGCCCACTTAGCTAACTCAATATGTCCCATTGCTAACTCAGCTTGTGGATCAAAAAGTGATTGCGATACCGCATTACCTGAAATCGCTTGTAGTGTAAGAGGGGAAACAAAATGCGCAGCGGCTTCAGTTAAAACGACTCTGACTTCTGCATCTTGCTTGCGTAACAAACGAATCAATTCAATCGTTTTATAAGCCGCAATTCCACCAGTAATACCGACAAGAATACGTTTCTGTTGGAGATAATTATCCACGCGTTGATAACCTCTAGAAAAATCAACAAAAGATAAGCCATTCTACTGGATATTTCCTAACCTGCCAATTTACTGCGGGGGTTATTCAAACAAAATATGATTTTTTTCAACTTTACGATCCTCTTCACAAAAAAAAGTTTATCTCTACCTCACACAATTTAGCTTCACCTACATTTATTTTTTATCCATTTTTATAAGGATCTATGATGTCTAAATTAATGCCTCGTGAAAAATTATTACAACAAGGTGCAACAAGTTTAAGCGATCAAGAACTACTCGCTATTTTTCTACGTACTGGATTTAAAAATTGTTCTGTCATGGCATTAGCCGAACAAGCATTAACACATTTTGGATCTTTACGTGAATTACTCAGTGCATCAGAAATAGAATTTTGCCAAGTCAAAGGGTTGGGCATTACTCAATATATTCAACTACAAGCCTGTATTGAAATGACAAAACGTTATTTATCAGAAGAATTAAAGCAACAACCTGTGTTTAATAATATCGAATTTGCGAAACTGTATATGCAAAGTGAACTAAGTATGCAGCAACGAGAGATATTTGTGGTTCTCTTTTTAGATAATCAACATCACCTTATCCAAAAAGAAGTATTATTTCAGGGAACTATTAATAGTACGCAAATTCACCCACGAGAAATTATTAAATCGGCATTACAACATAATGCTGCTGCGCTAATTCTGTCTCATAATCACCCTTCAGGCATTGTTACACCCAGCACACAAGACATTGAAATAACGAAAGAAATTAAAAATATATGCCAATTAATTGATGTTAAGGTATTAGATCATTTAATTGTTGGTAAGAATAAAGTTTTTTCATTTTGTGAAGAGGGTTTAATGGGGTAGGGAGTATTTTTATTTTCTCTACTTTTTATTCGCAAGTTCGCTCAGCTCACTTGTTCACCCTTTGGGTCGCTGCAAGCAGTACTCAAAAAGCGATCGCTTTTTATCGTTGCTTGCCCAAAGAAAATAAAGGAAAAGAAAAGGTTCCCTTGTGCCTTACCCGAATGCAGGAAAGATTTTTAGGCAAAAAACGTCTAATTTTTCTGAGCTTTGCGAAGAAAAATATCAGTTTTTTGCCGCCCGAAAAATATTGACGAAATGAGGAAATAGCAAGGCACTAGGGCGTGCTTTTTTTGCTTCGTTTTTTTGCACAAGCAAAAAAATGAAGTCGCTCTTTAGGGCGAAACCTAAATCTCAATCCACACAAAAAACAGATTAAAAAACTGTATTAATAAACTAAACCCACCAAACGGTGGGTTTATAACATCTTATTATGCTAACAACTGATTAATACGTTTAATAAACGCTGCTGGATTTTCTAACGTACCTCGTTCAGCAAGTAATGCTTGATCAAACAAGAGTTCTACCCATTCTGCAAATTGTTGCTCATCTGCAATATCAGCGACTTTCTTAATTAAACGATGTTCAGGGTTGAGTTCAAATGTGTATTTTACTTCTGGCATTTTTTGTCCTGCTGCAGCAAACAATTTTGCCATTTGTGTTGTCATCTGATCATTATCCGTTGAAACAATCGCAGGTGTTTCACTTAAACGGTGGGTTAAACGTACATCTTTCACACGTTCCCCTAATAATGTTTTCACACGTTCAATAAAAGAGGCAAATTCCTGTGCTTCTTCTTTTTGCTTATCCTCTTCCTCTTTATCAGCTAAATCACCTAAATCAAGATCTGATTTCGTAATCGTTTGTAACGCTTTACCGTCAAACTCTGTCAAATAGCTCAACATCCATTCATCAATACGATCAGAAAGTAATAAAACTTCGATACCTTTCTTGTTAAAGATCTCTAAATGTGGGCTATTTTTCGCTGCCATATAGCTATCTGCCGTAATATAGTAGATGGCTTTTTGCCCCTCTTTCATTCTGGCAACATAATCTAGCAAGGAAACCGTTTGTTCACTACTATCGTTATGCGTTGAGGCAAAGCGCAATAATTTAGCAATCTCCTCTTTATTCGCAGGATCTTCTGCTGGACCTTCTTTCAAGACTAAGCCAAATTCTTGCCAGAATTGTTGATATTTAGTTTGATCTTCATCTTTGGCTAATTTTTCTAGCATACCTAACGCACGTTTTGTTAACGCTTTACGCAATGCGGCAGTAACTTTGTTATCTTGCAAAATTTCACGTGAAACATTTAACGGCAAATCATTGGAATCAATTAATCCTTTGATAAAGCGTAAATAATTCGGCATAAACTGTTCAGCATCGTCCATAATAAACACACGCTGCACATAAAGTTTTAAACCGTGTTTTTGTTCACGATTGAAAAGATCCCAAGGCGCTTTCGCTGGTAAATAAAGTAAGCTGGTATATTCTTGATTTCCCTCTACTTTATTATGCGCCCATAACATTGGATCGGCAAAATCGTGGCTTAAATGCTTATAAAATTCTTTATATTCTTCATCACTAATGTCTGATTTTGAGCGTGTCCAAAGTGCTTGCGCTTTATTAATTTTTTCCCATTTAACGCCAGTTTCCTTCCCTTCTTCATCATACTCTTTCGTTAAAATTTCAACTGGCAAGCCGATATGGTCTGAATATTTACCGATAATTTCACGCAAACGCCATTCATTGAGGAATTCTTTTTCATCTTCACGTAAATGGAGGGTGATTTCTGTACCACGATCTTGCTTCTCAATATCTGCAACACTAAATTCACCTTCTCCAGCAGATTCCCATAACACACCTTGATCAGCGCTAACACCCGCAGCACGCGTTTTTACGTTAACTTTATCCGCCACAATAAACGCAGAATAGAAACCGACACCAAATTGTCCAATAAGTTGGCTATCTTTTGCTTGTTCTGCTCCTAATGAAGAAAGGAATTCTTTCGTACCTGATTTCGCAATCGTACCGAGATGCTCAATCGCTTGTTCACGGGTCATTCCAATCCCATTATCACTAATGGTTAATGTCCCTTTATCCGCATCAAAACTAATACGAACTTTTAAATCACCATTCCCCTCATATAACTCTGGGGCAGATAATGCTTTAAAGCGCAATTTATCAGCCGCATCTGACGCATTAGAGATCAACTCTCTTAAGAAAATTTCTTTGTTTGAATAAAGTGAATGGATCATTAATTGCAGAAGCTGTTTCACTTCTGATTGAAAGCCTCTCGTTTCTTGATTCTTACTCATATATTTTCCCTTTTGATTATCAAACTACATCGTGGCAATTATCGCCAAATATCGGTTGGGTAAAATAGGTGTAAAAAAAGAAATTTCAAGATTTTAGGCAAGAAAAAAGTGCAAACCGCTAAGTTTGCACTTTATATACAGACGTTTAAAAAATATTAGAATGAATATTTAAGACCTACTTTTAAACCATATTGGTTTAATTTCACCCCTTCAAAATTACCTAAACGGTTATATTCTAACGCAGCATCAAGATCTAAATTTGGCGCTAAACCGTAATTTGCACCAACCATTGCACCGTAGCCTAATTTAGTTGCAGATTCTGTAACATGATAATTTACATTATTCTTAACATATGTATCTGTGATTTTTACACTATTAATTGATACACGTGCACCGACATAAGGTTTCACTACACTATTAACATCAATATCATAAATAGCAGAAAGCCCTACCCCTTGCGCTTTAAGTTTTGCTTGACCTTTTACGTCATCATCTTGATAGCTGCTGCTCGCTTTACCATAATGCGTATAATCTAGCGCAGCACGCCAATCTCCCATTTTGTAACCAACGGCAACACTCGGTTGTAAATTACTTTTATTAAAATCACTATAATCAAGACCTGTTGTTTTAAGCTTTGAATAGCCTAAATTACCTTGTACATATACTTCTGCACTTGCTACTGAAGCGACAGCTAATGCACCTAACGCAATAACAAAAAGCTTTTTCATATTTTTCTCCTATAAGTGATTAAAAAAATCCGCAAAAATATAGCACGATTATTCTAAATTAACAGTACTATCCTGACTTTCCACAAAAAATAATTTTGTCTTACACTTCTTACAAAAATACTCTATTCCCTCTCGCATAATATTGTTATGTCGGCGTATGGTTAAATGGTGAATTTGACAAGCACAACGATAAGGAAATGTTTTTCCTTGCACCCGCTGTACCGCAAACTGATGTTTTGTTTCCGCAGGAACGCCAAACACCTGAGTCATCACCATTTGCCATTCTCGCCCATGAGGTTTCACTCGTCCAAATTGCTGATAAACCAACAAATGCGCCAATTCATGAGGTACCACTTGATCGATAAATACCTGCTGATTTTCCAATAACAATATCGGGTTTAAACGGATCTGCCATAGTTGCAAATAGGCAACGCCTGCTTTGACGCCACGTAACTTATAGCTAATTGTAGGGCGTGGGAATTGGCAGTGAAAATGCTGTTCTGCTAATTGCAAGCATTGCGATAATTTTCGGTTAACTTGTAGGTGTAAATGGCGTAGCTGTGGTTCCGTCATAGTATGTTAGTGTGATGAAATTATAGCGGGGATCATAACTGATATAAGTTTATTGAAAAAGTTATATAAAGGATTATCTTTTTAGAGGGTTTAGATTTAGGTTTCGCCCTAAAGAGCGACCCACTTTTTTGTGGGCAATCTTACTGACGCTAATGAGCCGTTGCAAGCAACATTCAAAAAGCTATTGCTTTTTGTTTTGCTCGTGTAAAAAAATTAGCGGAACAGAAAAGGTTCCCTTGTGCCTTGCCCGAATGCAGGAAAGATTTTTAGGCAAAAAACGTCTAATTTTTCTGAGCTATGCGAAGAAAAATATCAGTTTTTTGCCGCCCGAAAAATCTTGACGAAATGAGGAAATAGCAAGGCACTAGGGCACCCTTTCTTTTCCCCCATTTTCTTTGGGTGAGCAAAGAAAATGGGGTCGCCCTTTAGGGCGAAACCTAAACCTTAAACCTAAACTTAAATCTAAACCTAAACCAAATAAAAATGTCGGATTTCTCCGACATTTTTATCCATTCATTAACGATAATAAATATTATATTTCAGTTTCCCTGTTACCGAGCCAGCAGTTGGTGCATTATTCGTTTTAACGTAATAAACCTTATAGTTTTTCGTGTAGGTTTGTCCCGCTCTAACACTAGCAAAAGTGGTAATATTGCTCCCCGTTGGCGTAAAAAACTGGGTGGTTGGTAATTGCCCATAAGTAATCGGCGTGGCAGGAGAAGCTTGGTCATAAATTTTTAGCCCAACATTTTGTGCGGCACCCGTTACACTTTGATCGGTGGAGAGAATTTGCCCTGTATTACTTGGCGAACCACCATCGCTATAACCAATATAAGCCGTTTTCACGGTCGCATTATTTGGGCAACGTAGTTGAATTGGGAAATCTGCGCCATGTACTTGTCCATTGCTGATTAAATTAGATAAGTAAATATCTTCTAATCTTACGGTTCTATCTGCGTCTAAAGCTAATGAACAGGTTTCATCGATCTTGACGTCATTAGCAGTTCCTAAATTTACAGCTCCCCAAAGACCATACTCAGCAGCCGAACCTGTAAAATGACAATAAATATGAAGTTCACCATCTATTGGATTTGCTCCTGCTCTTATAATGTTATCTTGATATGATCCTGTTCCCTTAGGCGTGAATGTTAATTTTAGGGTCAGGTAACTATCACCATTAGCCCAAACCAATGGTCTGCCTGAATTATTTCCTTGTATTTCGGTAAAACTAGGAGATCTTGGGCTTGAAGCCTCGAATTTTAGTGTATAGTAAGAAGCATAATTTGGATTAATTCCTTTATATCTAAGTGCATATGGGAAATCTCCAGAATAATTACAAGCTCGTTCTGGATATTTAACTTTACCTATAAAAACAATTTCTCCATTTTCTTGTCTTTGCCCTACTAGTTTTTCTACTTCCATAAATTGTTGGGCAGCCAACGTCTGTTGGCTTACCACAAAACCGAGTATCCCTATTGCAATTATTCTTTTTACTTTTTTCATCTTATTCCCTTTATTTCACTTGACACTGCACAGGCATAATTATCGGTTGCCCATTGTCTTTATCACTTGAGATTTGATAATCAAATTGGCACTGTTTATCACCCCAGTTAAGACGTAATGTACCTTTATTAGCTACCCCACGGGTATAAATACGCCCACCTTGCGAGACAATCCCCACAGACTGATTCTCTTGATCAAACACTTCTGTGCCCAATGGCGGATAGCTGTCAAGATTTTGCAATTCAAAGAACACCACGCTACCTACTTTTGTCGAAAACTCGACTAAAATTGCATTATTCGCGCGTGGAATAACTTGCTGCTCCGTAGAAGAAAGCTCAACACGATCAGGAATTTTGCTAGTATCAATACCAATATAGTTAATCGCATATGGCTCAATATATGGCACAATGCCATTACCAAAATAATCGAGTTCATTACCAACCGAACCTTTGATTCTTGCGCCTCTCGCCCCTTTGGCGTGAATAATCGCAAAGTTGTCGCTTAAATCATTTGCTAGCGTAACACCTTTTTGGTGCGCCACCACTGCGCCCGACATATTAAACGACATTTGTTGGTTTTGTTGATTATCTTGGCTCCACGATGCGCCAATGCGCGCTAACGAACCGTAATAACTATTACTTAACGAGAAGTTGCTATAATCTTTTTGTTTAGTAACGCTAACGTTATAGTTATAACGATATTCTTCACCTAATGAACCTGACAACGAGGTGTTACTGGTATAACCGTACGATTTGCTATGGGTTACACTCTGTGATAGGTAAACAGGATTTTTCGTGCCTAATGGCAGGGATAAATTCAGATAAAACTGGTTATCTTTATTGCCATTACTATCCCGAGTCTGTGTAAAAGAAAGGCTATAATTTAGTCGTTTATACTGATTCCCGTACCCAATTTGATACTCATTTTGGCGGAGATTTGTTTGCCAATAGGTACGTGTTGTGCCGATTACATACGCTGCGCCCCAACCATTTTTAAACGGCTGGCTAATCGACACTTGGAATTGGTGTTTTGGACGATAATTAAATACCCCAAAATCGATAAATACCTCATCAATATCTTCACTATCATTTGCTCTTAATACGTCTTGCAAACTATAAAAATCTTTTGATGAATAACGATAAGCGGCAAAGGTTACATTAGTATTAGTAGGTTCGATATGGGTGTTATAGCTGGCATAGAGACTATAACCTTTCTTTTTCACCCCAGAATTAACAAATTGTGCATTCGAGAAAATCGCATTAGTCGCAAAGGCACCGATTGGGGTATTAAAAGAAAGCCCCACTAACTCTGCGTGATACTGTTTAGCTAAATTTGCCCCGAGGTTGAGGGTGATATTATTCGTTAATCCATATTGCCAAATGGCTTGTGCCACATTATTTTTCGACAATTTATTATCATATTTAAACCGCCCAACAGAGAGTTGATAACGGCTATACCCCGGACGCACCAGTTCGGCGACTGCCGTATAAGGCACCACAAAACTGCGACGCTCACCATTGGCTTCTAAAATTTCTACCTGAATATCCCCTGCGTACCCTGCTGGATAAAGGTCGTTTATCTCAAACGCCCCTGGTGGCACATTCACTTCTCGCAAGATATTACCGTTTTGACGAATAATCACATGAGCGTTGGTATTTGCCACCCCTCGAATAATTGGCGCATAACCACGTAATGAGGTTGCCAACATACGATCGTCCGAAGTTAATTGCGCCCCACGCAGTGGCAAACTGTCTAATAACCCACCACGTGTATAAAAATCACCGATTGTCAGCTGCGCACGTAAAAACGGCACATCACGTTGCGCATAGGTTGCAATCCGCTGATAATCTTGCCGTTTTTGGTTATGCCAGCTTTGTGAACCTCGATGATGGATTGACCAACCAAATAAATTCACACCCGCATCAATACTGATATTACTTTGTTGATCTTGCTCGCCGTCATAACGATAACGATAGTGTGAAGCATCATAACGAACAAAGGCGACGGGTACCCCTTGTTGCCATTGCGCTGGTGAGATATAACCTAGCGGACGTTGTTCCACAAAGGCTTGTGGAATATCAATATCCAGTTGTAACGTTGAAATATCAAAATTCATCTTCGCTTCGGGGACTAACTGCAACGGCTGGCAATTCTCATGCGACAATTTTTCCATATCCACCAATGCCTCAGATTTTAAGTCTAACAAGGTTACCAAGCTATCCTGCTGGCAGAGCGACGCTTGCTTTTGTTCTGGAAAATCGACAAAGCGCAAATTAGTACGCCCTCGCAACTGATTATTAATATACACATCAGCGACATAATTCCCTGCTGGAATTGGGTTGCCGTAACTAAAACGGCTAATATCAATAGACTCTTTCACATTACCACTGAGAAATTCAGCATCAAATTCCGCAAAATCATCTGCTTGGCTTGCGGCAGAAAAGGTTAACGCCACCACAATACTCAGTAATGTTCTTTTTATTAAGCTATTTGGCAGCGAAATGATGTCGCGATGAGGGCTGTTCATATGTTTCCTTAATCAGTATCTCTAACTATTGCGTTTGGCTCATACCTTTTTGGGTGCCGCCATAATCATTAATAATCGACCAATTAACGACAGCTTTCCCTTTAATCGCTTTTGACAGCGGGTAACTCACTTGTGAGAATGGCGCAACCATATCAAATTCTTTAGCGCTGGCTTTGTTGCCACCTTGTTGTACCTCTAACGTGGCGTAGGTGATGTAATAAGGGGTAGGGTTATTCACCACAATGACACTTTTCCCTTTTTCACTACTTAAATGAAATTTAACTTTTGTATAAGCTTCGTCCAGCTCCATCGGTAACGAAGTCGGGCGGAAAAATAATTTAATGCGACTACGAAACGCAATTTGTAAATAATTTGGGTGTTCGGCTTGTTGTTGCGCCGTTGGTTTTGGCGGAATATCTAATAAATTAAAATAAAATACACTTTCACGATCATTTGGTAATGGCTCGCCAGTATAGGTGAGGCGTAATGTCTGCCCTTTATTCGGCTCAATCCGTGAAATCGGTGGCGTAATCACAAACGGGGTTTTGACTTGTTCAGGAGGAACATTTGGATCGCCATTATCAATCCATGCTTGAATTAACGCAGGTAATGGATCCTGATTGGTTAATTGTACACTTACTGTTTGTTGATCTGCGGGATAAATAATGCGTGTCCCAATGATAATCACATTTGCCGACGCCTGAGCAATAAAATAGGGAGTGAAAAGTAAGATAAGGTAAACAAACTTTTGGATAAAACGGAACATCATAATACCTTGCAACGAGTGAAGCGAAAAATAACTTATCGAACGGCAATGCGTTCGATAAGTATGTAAATATCAATTATTTATAAGAAAGAATGTAATCTACATAACCACGTACGCCGCCCGCAGTAACGCTTGCTGCAGTTGCATAGTAGCGAACTGCATAACGTAATTTATTTGTTGGTAGAGCAACATATTGTCCAGCTTGACCAGTTGTATTATGCCCGTCTCCAGTAATAACAAGTGGAGTTGTTCCATCTAGATCAAGTAGTTGTAAATCAACGCCTGTTGCTGCCGCTGGTGCAATGGTATCATTTAATGTTGATGCAGGATTAGGCATTGCATCATTCCAAGCAGTATCTTGCATAGCTGGCTCTGTCGCAGTCGCAGTAGTATTTTGTTTATAGACATTTTTAATACGTCCTTGAGCATTAACTTTTTCATTAACAGTGAAATAAGCTTTAATGAATTTTGGTCCACTGCCTGTAAGCGTACAGCCTTCTAAATCAATCGTGAACGGAACCATGCCAGCAGTACTTCCTGCCTGAGAAAATGCTTTTGTAGATACTGTTGGTAAGGTTACACGTTTATTTCCTTCGTTATCTTTGATACGGCAAGTTGTTTCTACAATACGCCCTTCAAAAATAATAGTCCCACCTTGTTTGGAACCAGTAGCACCTGTACCACTCTCTGCCATTGCAGATTGCGCTGCAAAACCCACCCCCGCAGAAATAAGCGTTGCTAAAATTAGTTTTTTCATTTTTGTAAAGTTTCCTTATTTAAGTTAAACGGAGCGCAAAGTATATAAAATCTCTATGGGGGGGGGGGGAAGTGATCTAGATCAAATTTCAACAATGTTAAAACCTATTAATAAAATAACAAAAAACAATCAATGTGCAATAAACAATCAAAAAGAAGTAATAAATGCGTGTTTTATGCAAAAAATCAGAAAAATTTAGCTTTGTTTACATATTAATGTAAATCAAAATTTACATTAATCTTACTTATTGACGTAAAAATAAATTGACCGTAATTTAAGTTGCGCAACAACGCAGTAACCCTCCGCGCAAATTTTTTAGCGACAACGCTTACCCACAAATAGCTGCTTTTTTAGCGTAAACGCCATGTTTTATATGCTGAATCTAGCTAAACCTTTTCCTCTTTTATATTCAACTTTTTGCATATAATTTTTTTATTTCACCCTTGAAAGTGATTAAGCGGTACCCATTTTATGCCTCGTGAATGACGAATGATCGTCGAGGAGGAGTTTATGAATATCGAAAAATTTACCACGAAGTTTCAACAAGCCTTAGCGGAAGCACAATCATTAGCGATCGGTAATGATCAACAATATATTGAACCGCTTCATCTGATGAGTGCGCTATTGCACCAAGAGGGTGGCTCCATCGCCCCACTGTTAACCGCGGCAAATGTTAATGTGGCGGCATTACGCCAAACCATTCAGCAAGAAATCGCCCGTTTAGCGAAAGTATCGGGTAATGGTGGTGATGTACAAGTTTCCCCTGCTTTAGTCAGAATGTTAAATCTCTGCGATAAATTTGCCCAACAGCGGAATGACAAATTTATTTCATCGGAATTGTTTGTACTTGCTGCATTGGAAAGTTCTGACAAACTGAGTGATCTTTTAAAGAAAAGTGGACTGACGAAACAAAATTTAACCGCGAGTATTGATAAAATGCGTGGTGGTGAAAACGTCAATGATGCGGGCGCAGAAGAAACTCGCCAAGCATTACAAAAATATACAATCGATTTAACCGCAAGAGCAGAAAGCGGCAAGTTAGACCCTGTGATTGGGCGTGATGATGAAATCCGCCGTACCATTCAAGTTTTACAACGTCGTACCAAAAATAACCCTGTATTAATCGGGGAACCAGGGGTCGGGAAAACCGCGATTGTCGAGGGGCTAGCGCAACGCATCGTCAACGGTGAAGTGCCTGAGGGCTTACGCCATAAACGCGTCCTCTCTTTAGATATGGGCGCATTAATTGCTGGCGCAAAATATCGTGGTGAATTTGAGGAACGCTTAAAAGCAGTACTCAATGAACTTGCGAAAGAAGAGGGGCGTATCATTCTCTTTATCGATGAAATTCATACGATGGTGGGCGCAGGAAAAACCGATGGCGCCATGGACGCAGGAAACCTATTAAAACCGTCTCTCGCGCGTGGTGAATTGCATTGCGTTGGTGCGACAACGTTAGATGAATATCGTCAATATATTGAGAAAGACGCTGCCTTAGAACGCCGTTTCCAAAAAGTATTGGTTGATGAACCAAGCGTGGAAGATACGATTGCCATTTTGCGTGGTTTAAAAGAACGTTATGAAATTCATCACCATGTACAAATTACTGACCCAGCGATTGTCGCCGCGGCAACCTTATCTCATCGTTATATTTCTGATCGTCAGTTACCCGATAAAGCGATTGATTTAATTGATGAAGCCGCATCAAGTATCCGTATGGAAATTGATTCAAAACCACAACCGTTGGATAAATTGGAACGCCGCATTATTCAATTAAAACTGGAACAACAAGCCTTGCAAAAAGAGGAAGATGAAGCGAGCCAAAAACGCTTAGCCATGTTGGAAAAAGAGTTAAGCGAAAAAGAGAAAGCCTATTCTGAATTAGAAGAAGTTTGGAAAAGCGAAAAAGCTGCCCTTTCTGGCGCACAGCATATCAAAGCGGAATTGGATAATGCTAAAACGCAAATGGAACAGGCGTATCGTGCAGGCGATATTGCCAAAATGTCAGAGTTAAAATACAGCACCATTCCAAATTTGGAAAAACAACTCGAACAAGCAGAATCTTCTGAGGGAAAAGAGATGACCTTGTTGCGTTATCGTGTTACCGACGAAGAGATCGCCGAAGTGCTTTCTCGTGCCACAGGTATCCCTGTTGCGCGTATGATGGAAGGGGAAAAAGAAAAATTATTGCGTATGGAAGAGGAATTGCACAAACGGGTGATTGGGCAAAATGAAGCAGTTGAAGCCGTGGCTAATGCGATCCGTCGTAGTCGTGCGGGGCTAGCTGATCCTAATCGCCCGATTGGTTCATTCTTATTCTTAGGACCAACTGGAGTAGGGAAAACAGAACTTTGTAAAACCTTAGCAAACTTTATGTTTGACAGCGAAGAGGCGATGGTGCGTATTGATATGTCTGAGTTTATGGAAAAACATTCCGTTTCTCGGTTAGTCGGTGCGCCTCCAGGCTATGTTGGCTATGAAGAGGGCGGCTATTTAACTGAAGCAGTTCGTCGTCGTCCATACTCGGTTATCTTATTAGATGAAGTGGAAAAAGCACATCGTGATGTTTTCAATATTTTATTGCAAGTTTTAGATGATGGGCGTTTAACCGATGGGCAAGGGCGCACGGTTGATTTCCGCAATACTGTGGTGATTATGACTTCAAATCTTGGTTCCGATTTAATTCAATCACACACTGAGGAACTTAGCTATGGAGAAATGAAAGAGTTAGTGATGTCAGTGGTTGGGCAACACTTCCGCCCTGAATTTATTAACCGTATTGATGAAACGGTGGTCTTCCACCCTCTCGGTAAAGAAAATATTCGTGCGATTGCGTCGATCCAGTTAGGTCGTTTAATCAACCGTATGCAAGCGCATGGTTACCACTTACATTTCAGTGATCAAGCATTGGATTACTTAGGTAATGTGGGTTACGACCCTGTGTATGGTGCAAGACCATTAAAACGCGCCATTCAAAACTTGGTAGAAAATCCATTAGCGCAACAAATCTTATCTGGTGCGTTATTACCAGAAAAAACGATTGAGATTAGTTTTGTTGATGGCAAGATGATTGCAGAACAATAACCTTTCATTCTAAAAGACAGCCGCAAGAAATTGCGGTTGTTTCATTTTGCAGGCAAAATCACATTAATTTGTTTTTTGCTAAAATAGTACCTTTAGGTTTCGCCCTAAAGGGCGACCCACTTTTTTTGCTCGTGCAAAGAAAAGTGGGCAAAAAAACACGCCCTAGTGCCTTGCTATTTCCTCATTCCGTCAAGATTTTTCGGGCAAGGCACAAGGGAACCTTTTCCTGTTCCGTTAATTTTTTTCACGAACAAAACAAAAAGCAATAGCTTTTTGAGCGCCGCTTGCAGCGACCCGAAGAGTGAGCATGTGAGCCGAGCGAACTTGTGAATAATAGTGGGTCGCCCTTTAGGGCGAAACCTAAATCTCAATGTGAGTGGAAAAATAAACTAAAGATTAATTGATATGTCTTTATCTTCAAACTAAAACAACCGCAATTTCTTGCGGTTGTCTTTTAGAATGAAAGATTATGGTTAGCCCATTCCTTGCGCAATATTCAAAAATAACGTAATAATCAGCGCATTACTAATATTACTAATAAACCCACCAATCAACGGAACCACAAAAAAGGCTAACTTTGAATAATGATAACGAGAACACACCGCGGTCATTGTTGCCATTGAGACAGGAACCGCCCCTAAACCAAAACCAGAATGCCCTGTTGCAATAATCGCAGAGTCATAATTCTTACCACATAAACGGAAAGTAATAAAGACACAAAACAGATAGCATAGAACGACTTGTAAGGTGAGGATAATAATCAGTGGTAACGCTAAATCCGCTAACTTCCATAATTGCATCGTAACAATCACGATAGAAACAAAAACCGCTAAAGAAATCTCGCCAATGATACCAATATTTTCATACAGTGCCTGATGATCGCGTTTTGTTGCATCTAATATCAGGCGAAGAATTAACCCGCCTAACATACTCATCACATGAATTGGAATATTTACTTGAGGAAAAATTGCTTTATTCAGTAAAAATAAGGTCTGCCCGATACCGCACGCCAGTAATAATAAAAATGCTGCTTGGCTAGAACGACGGTAACTAATCTTTGGTAATGCCTCTTTTTCTATTTCAGTTTGCGATAATTCTTCAACTAATTGCTCATTGAGCCGATGTTTTTTAATCAACCCTCTGCCGAGTGGTCCGCCAAGAATACAGCCTGCAATCAAACCAAACGTTGCCGCAGCAACCGCTACCTCAATCGCCCCACTTGCGCCCATTTGTTCTGCAATAGGTGCAAAAGCCGCCGCATTTCCATGTCCGCCCGTCAATGGAATTGAGCCTGACATTAAAGCAACTAATGGATTCATATCAAGAAGCACGCCCAAACCAAGAGAAAGCACATTCTGCAACATCGCTAATACCGCAGCCAAAATACTAAATATAATCACTAACTTGCCACCTTTCTTTAATAACGCAAAGCTAGCCGCAAACCCCATTGCCGCAAAGAAAACATTATAAAAAAAGGTATTTATGGTTTTGTAATCAAACTGAAAGGAAAATAAATCAAATGAATATAAACAAGTGGTAATAATCGCAAACAATGTCCCACCAATAACAGGAGCAGGAATACAATACTTCTTCCAAATTGGGAATTGATTGCGAATAAACTCCCCAACGTAAATAGCAATCACTGATAGCGCGAGTGTTTGAAACATTCCTACATTAATCGTAATCATAATAATAACCTTTATATCAATAACATCGGCAATTATCTTAATATTAATAAAATGTAAAACAACTGTTAATGTAAAAATTTGTGAACTTGAGCATATATTGACGAATTGAATGCACGATCTAAATTTTCTTTTAGCAAAACTTTTAAAATAAAAACAAAAATAAATTAAGGATAAGTTGTTTAATCCAAACTTAAAATGCTAACTCATTTATTATCTTCATCAATTAACTTATACTATTGAAAAATATAAAATTTCTTTTACTTACCACTCCACTACTCTACACATAAAATTTCAAAACAAACAAAATTTCTTTTACTTTAAAACTTTTTATTAAAAATGAGATCAAAATCACATATCAATCTTTCAAAATAAAATATTATTTATTCTAATGATTAATCATTTAGTCAGAAACAAAACTTAAAACTTTCATTTTGAGAGGTAAATATGGAATTTATTACACATGGTGCAGAATGGTTCATTGGACTATTTCAAAAAGGTGGGGAAACCTTTGTCAGTATGGTAACAGGTATTCTTCCACTATTAATTTCACTGTTAGTCGTTATGAATGCGCTGATCAAATTTATTGGTCAAGAAAGAATCGAGCGCCTTGCTCAACGTAGTGCGGGCAATCCAATTTCTCGTTATTTAATTCTTCCCGTTATTGGAACATTCGTTTTCTGTAATCCAATGACGCTGAGCTTAGGTAAATTCTTACCAGAACGTTACAAACCAAGCTATTATGCAGCTGCCTCTTATAGCTGTCATTCCATGAACGGCTTATTTCCACATATTAATCCAGGTGAACTGTTTGTCTATTTAGGCATTGCCAATGGTTTAACCACTCTTGGTGTCCCACTCGCCCCGCTTGCCGTAAGTTATTTACTCGTAGGAATGGTAACAAACTTTTTCCGTGGCTGGGTTACAGACTTTACCACAGCGTTATTTGAAAAACGTATGGGTATCAAACTTGAACGTGAAGTCCACTTATAAAAAGGAGAAATACTATGGCTAATGCAATTTATATCGAAAAAGGTAATGGTGGTTGGGGTGGACCGCTTACTGTTCCTGTCGTTCCTGGCAAAAAAATTCTTTATATGACAGCGGGAACACGTCCAAGTATTGTTGATCACCTTGTAAATTTAACTGGTTGGGAAGCAATAGATGGCTTTAAACAAGGCGAACCAGCAACAGAAGAAATTGGGATCGCAATTATTGACTGTGGTGGTGTCTTACGTTGTGGACTCTATCCAAAACGCCGTATTCCAACAATCAATATCCATGCAACAGGGAAATCGGGACCATTAGCAGAGTTTATCGTAGAAGATATTTATGTTTCTGCCGTAAAAGAAAATAACGTTCGTTTAATTGATCAAGCACTACCAAGCACTGAAGAGGCTAAAGCAAATAATACTGTAACGTTAGCAAAAGACTACGACTCATCGAAAAAGATTACTGAACAAAGTGATGGTTTATTAGCAAAAATCGGAATGGGTATGGGATCTATTGTGGCGGTCTTTTTCCAAGCTGGTCGAGATACGATTGATACCGTCCTAAAAACAATTCTGCCATTTATGGCTTTCGTTTCTGCACTCATTGGAATCATCATTGCATCTGGTTTAGGTGATTGGATTGCTCATGGATTAACGCCATTAGCAAGTAGCCCTGTTGGACTCGTTATTTTAGCACTTATCTGTTCTTTCCCTTTTTTATCGCCATTCTTAGGACCTGGTGCCGTAATTGCACAGGTGATTGGTGTATTAGTTGGGGTACAGATCGGGTTAGGTAATATTCCACCTCACTTAGCATTACCAGCACTCTTCGCTATTAATGCTCAAGCGGCGTGCGATTTTATTCCTGTTGGTTTATCCCTTGCTGAAGCCAAACAAGATACAGTTCGTGTTGGTGTCCCATCAGTCCTCGTTAGCCGTTTCTTAACTGGTGCGCCAACAGTGCTTATTGCTTGGTTCGTTTCTGCCTTTATTTATTAACCATATTAAATCGTGCGGCAATGCTTGTCGCACAACTCAAAAATAGGAACTGATGATGACATTACTTTATCAAACCACTTTCAAAAAAATCGGTCGTTTTGCTCGAGAAGCGTTAGAAGACAATATGCTCATCACGTTTAAAGAGGGAGCACCAGTAGATCTTGAAGATTACTGTTTTATTCACTCCCATGGTGAACTTCAAGATGATGTAAATGTTGGAGATATCGTCAAAATCGATCAAGCAGAATTTATCATTACTGCTATTGGTGAGGTTGCATCTTTCAATTTAAAACAATTAGGTCATATCACTTTTCGTTTTGATAGTGCAACCCAAGCAGAATATCCAGGAACTATTCACCTACAAGGAGAGGTTCCACAACAAATTGATGTAAATAGTGTTTTAACAATTATTAGAAATTAAGAGGTATCAAAAATGACAAAAAAAGTTGCTGTTGTCGTTGGTGGAGGACAAACTTTAGGGGCATTTTTATGTGCAGGGTTAGCCGATAATGGCTATTGTGTTGCGGTAGCAGATTTAAATGGCGACAACGCGATTAACACTGCTAATGAAATTAATCAAAAATTAGGAAAACAAGTGGCGCAAGGTTTCCAAGTCGATGCCACAGATGAACAAAGTGTTATAGCGTTAGCACAAAATATTGATAACGTATTTGGTCGTGTTGATCTATTAGTTTATAGTGCAGGTATGGCGAAAGCTGCACCTATCACAGAATTTCAAATGAATGATTTTAACACTTCATTACAAGTCAATTTAGTTGGCTATTTCTTATGTGCAAGAGAGTTCTCCAAATTAATGATTCGCGATCATATTGCAGGACGCATTATTCAAATCAATTCAAAATCAGGTAAAGTCGGTAGTAAACATAACTCAGGTTATAGTGCAGCAAAATTTGGTGGCGTAGGATTAACTCAATCGCTTGCGTTAGATCTTGCTGAACATGGTATTACCGTACATTCATTGATGTTAGGAAATTTATTAAAATCACCTATGTTCCAATCATTAATTCCACAATATGCACAAAAATTAGGTATTCCTGAAGATCAGGTCGAGCAAGTTTATATCGACAAAGTACCATTAAAGCGTGGTTGTGAGTATCAAGATGTTTTAAATATTTTACTCTTCTATGCTAGCGATAAAGCTGAATATTGTACAGGTCAGTCCATTAATATTACTGGTGGACAAGTGATGTTTTAATAACATAGTAGGTACAAGTACATTATCTTGTACCTTTTATTTTTGTAGGAGAAATATCATGGAATTTTACCTTGATACAGCAAATATCGATTTCGTTAAAAAATTACACGCTTCATTACCTTTAGCTGGGGTAACGACTAATCCCAGTATTATCGCCAAAGAAAGAAAACCATTATTTGATGTATTACAAGCATTACAAGATATTTTCGGTGAGCAAGGACAACTTTTTGCTCAGGTCTTAGCCAAAAGCCATACAGAAATGATAGAACAAGCCCTCCAGTTACGAGAAAAGTTTCCTACATTGGTGATTAAAATTCCTGTTACCTTGGAAGGATTAACCGCAATTAAACACCTCACTGCACAAAATGTCCCGACGTTAGGTACTGCTGTGTATGGTTCTGCTCAGGGATTCTTAGCGGCATTATCAGGTGCAAAATATATTGCGCCCTATGTTAATCGTATTGATAGCCAAGGTGGTGATGGCGTTAAAGTGGTACAAGAATTACAAACATTACTTGATTTACATCGTACCGAGGCAAAAATTCTTGCAGCCAGCTTTAAAACTCCTCGTCAAGTACTAGACGCAATGCTAACTGGTTGCAAAGCAATTACTGTTACTCCAGAAATTGCCCAAGCGTTTTTATCTGATCCTGCTGTCTTTGCTGCTATTGATCAATTTGAACAAGATTGGAACAGTGCTTTTCATCAAACTTTATTTTAATTCTTTCAAATAGTGCAATAAAAACATTTTAAATATGGAATAATTTATGCAAAATATAACAAATTCTCTCATTGTGGTTGCAATTATTGCTTGGCTATTACAAATCATCTTAGGTTGGTGGCAAGTAACTAAATTTAATCAAGAATTTGAGAAATTATGTAAGCAAGGGAATGTAGGTATTGGTCGTACAAAAGGGCGATTTAAACCAAAAGTAGTCATTGCCATCGCTTTTGATCAGAATCATCGTGTTGTAAATTCTATCATTTTAAAAGGACTGACCGTTTTCTCTCGTCCTAAAACAATTACAAAATTACAAGGATTGTTGCACAATGAAATTGTACCAGAGGCTATTTTCCCTAATGATCGGCATAGTCAAGAAGCCTTAATGGAAGCAATTCGATTGCAATAAATCCTCTCATACGGACTTATTATGAAACCAAAAGAAAGACAACTTGCTATTCTAGATTATTTACAATCCCATGGAAAAACTGCCGTAGATCAGTTAGCAGAGTATTTTTCCACCACAGGTACAACTATTCGAAAAGATTTAACCGCACTAGAGGCCGACAAAAAAGTCTTACGAACTTATGGGAGTGTTGTTCTGGTTGATCATGAAAAAGATGTCGATACAGAATTACCTATGACTAATAAGACGCTCATTAATTTGCCGCAAAAAAAGAAAATTGCTAAAGCCGCAGTGAAATTATTAAAAGATGGTGATTCTCTTATTATTGATTCTGGTAGTACGGTTCTACAAATGATCCCTTTGTTGGCTGAACTTAATAATTTAACGATTATGACCAATAGCCTACATATCATTAATAATTTAGTTGCGATAGAAAAGGAACACGAATTATTGATGTGTGGCGGAACTTATCGAACCAGATCAGCCTCATTTCATGGCATTTTAGCGGAATCAACTTTTGATAAATTTTCTTTTGATAAGTTGTTTATTGGTACAGATGGCTTTGACTTAGAACTCGGATTAACGACTTTTAATGAAGTTCATGGTGTTAGCAAAGCAATGACAAATGCAGCAAGACAAATTATTGTATTAGCCGACTCGTCTAAATTTGGGCGGAGAAGCCCAAATATTGTCTGTCCATTAGAAAAAATTGATATTGTGATTACTGACAACTTGTTAGATCCAAAATTTCACCAAGCTATGATAGAGAAAGGCATTCAAGTCATTATTGCTGATTAGTTGATAGGTATAGTAGTCAACAGCACTACTATACCTCTTATCTGTTAGATTATTCTAAAACTTTCCAACAACGATAACCGTAAATAGCAATCACGATAAAACAGATCAATGGTAATACAAATGAAGCATTAACTGCTGGTAACCCTGCTACTTCTCCCATATCAATAATTGCCCCTTGAAGTGGAGGCATTAAAGCACCGCCAACAATCGCCATCACAAGACCTGCCGCACCTAAAGTAGATTCTTCTTTCAATCCATGCAAGGCAATTCCATAAATCGTTGGGAACATCAATGACATAAAACCAGAGGTAAGAATTAAACAATATAAACCTAATACGCCATCAATAAAAATCACACCAAGAATAGCTAGCAAACCACCTAATGCAAACAACATTAACATCAATTCTGCTTTTAAATACTTCATTAATGCAGTGCTGACAAAACGACTAATAATGAATAATCCCATTGCTAACATATTAAACTGTTGTGCTTCCGCTTTAGTAAAACCTAAACGTTCTGCATATTGAATAATAAATGTCCAACACATAATTTGCGTTGCAACATAAAATACTTGAGCAATCACTCCTTCACGATATTTCGCTCGAGCAACTAAACGTTTCACTGCTTCACCAAATGTAATTTTTGCTTGTTCTTCTGTTTTTGTTTTTGGCATTTTATACAGAGCAATCAAAATAAAAATCGCTAAGACAACAAAACCTAGTATGACATAAGGATCTCTGATAATGGCAAGATCATGTGTTTTAATCACTGTCTTTTCGGCGGCAGAAAGTGTCGGAAAAATAAGATTTCCTGCGGCATCTCGTTTATCTGAATCTAAATGTGTTAATACAAATTGTGAAGCAACAAACATTCCTAAAATAGATCCTAATGGGTTAAATGCCTGTGCTAAATTTAAGCGGCGTGTTGCGGTTTGTGGATCGCCCATAGATAAAATATAAGGGTTGGCTGTTGTTTCTAGAAAAGCCAAACCAAATGTTAAGATGTAGAGTGAAAATAAAAAGAATGAAAACATCTCATATTTCGCAGCAGGATAGAACAACAACGCACCAATACAATAAAGTGCTAAACCTAATAACACACCATATTTATAATTATAACGACTCACAAATAAAGCAGCAGGAATTGCCATCGTGCCATATCCGCCATAAAAAGCGAATTGAACTAATGCCGCTTCTGATGCTGGAATTTCCATCACCGTCTGGAAAGCAGCTACCATAGGATTAGTAATATCATTTGCAAATCCCCATAATGCAAATAATGAAGTTAGTAAAATAAAGGGGATAACATATTGTTTTTCTAATACTTTTGCTTTCATAAATTTGTCTCCTTTTATGTAATAGATTGCATTGATCTATTCTTCAACTCGCAGCCCGTATGATTTAAATTTTTCTAATACAACTGCCATCTCTTCTGTTGATAAGGTTGGAATCGGTAAGCCTGTCGCTAATAATTTCATATACCAACTCGCTAATACTTCAACTTCGTGAGCTAGCCATAGTGCTTTATCTAAATTTTGTTCGGTGGCAATTAATCCATGATGAGCTAACAAAATCGCTTTTGACGTTTGAATACCTTGATAAACATATTCAGCTAATTGATGGGTACCAAATGTTGCATAAGGAACACATGGAATATGATCTGTTCCTCCTACGGCAATCATATAATGAATTGCTGGAATAGATTTTTCTAAAATCGAAACCGCTGCACAATTTACGGCATGATTATGTACTACCGCATTAACATCTTGGCGTGCTTTATATACTGCTAAGTGAAAATGCCATTCACTAGAAGGTAGTTTTCCTTGTTCATAATGTCCTTCACTATCAACATAGACAATGCTATCAATGGTCATCTTGTCATATGGTGTCCCAGTTGGAGTAATTAACATTCCCTCTTTATAACGAACACTCACATTCCCTGCGGTTCCTTGATTTAAGCCTAGACGTGTCATTTCTAAGCAAGTGGCAATAATTTTTTCTGAAAGTTGTTCTCTATTCATGATTTATCCTTAAACGGGGTAACCCCTTTTTTAATTAAAATGTTTCCATATTTTGCTGTTTCGCCAGTTACCACAATGGCAAAAGCTTGCTTTGCTCGTTCATAAAAAGCAAAACGCTCAATACGAATCAAATTTGGTACAGGTGAAATAGATTGTGAAATTGCTGCCAAATATTTCACTTCTACTTGAGGATCTAGCTGATCTCCTGTAACGGCTTGCATCATCACCAACGGAGCATCAACATACTGATCAAATTCAATCAATTCGCTGATCCCTGTAAGCAATGTATCGATCATTACTCCATCAGCTCTTAATACATTTTGATGTAGTTGATGAGCAGGGAAATGAGCATCTGCTAATACCAACTCATCGCCATGCCCCATCTCTGCTAATACTTTGAGTAATGAGGGTGAAATAGCGGGTTGAATACCTTTTAACATTATTTCCTCCTTTGTATTAACTCTGTGGCATGACACGCTTACACGTCGCTTGCATTGCGTGTTGTGCCACCTGAAGATCACTATAAACACCAATTCCAGTAAACACTGTCATTGCAGCACCTAATGCTGTCGCTTCAGCAACTTGTACTACATCAATAGGTATTCCAATTTCATTGGCACGTAATTGATTCCAGAATGTATTTTTTGAACCACCACCAACACAGATTAATTTTTCTGCTTTGAAATCACCCACTTGTTGTAATAGTGCTAAACCAGATTTTAATTTTTTTGCCATATAAACAAGTGCGGCTCGATATAGCTCGCCTCTCGTGGTATGAATCGATAATCCTGAAAATTGCCCTAATCCAAATTGTTGATCATTAAAAGTAAATTCTCCTTGGAGTAACGCTTGGCTCGTTTCAACATTCACAGCCATCGCTTCTCTAATCATCGTTTGGTAATATTCAGGTTTGTGATAACAATCACTGAAGAGTAACTGCCCAATCCACTCTAAAATACCAGATCCCACCCATTGGACGGCAGGATTAAAAACGCCTGCTACGGCATCAAATTCCGTCGTTAAACCTTGCTTTTGATAGTCCTGTTCTACCATCGCTTGCTGCGTTCTCGCCATTAAGATTTCCCAAGTTCCAGAACTCAGAACAGGTTGATTTAACCCCGCCCCTGAACCCAAAATGGCAAATTGCGTATCATGACCACAAGAAATCACAGGAATACCTGCCAACAACCCTAATTCTTTGGCAATTTCAGGTAATAACGTTCCGATTTGTTCACCTGCTTGGACAATAGGCGGGAATTGTTCAGGTGTTAAGTCAAGAAGTGATAACGTTGTTGGATCCCACTGCTCTGTTTGTAAACTGGTCATCATTGATGTCCCAGCCATCGTGCGATCAGTGGTCATTACCCCAGTTAAGTGGTAGGTCAACATTGATGAAATAAAGACAAACTTTTCGATTTTTGCATAAAGAGAGGGTTCATGCTGTTGTAACCAACGTAATTTATATAAAGTATTAAAACTATATTGCCCAATACCATTCCGTTGATACAGTTGTTGAACATCAAACTCTGTTGCAAGATTTTGCATAATAGGAATTGTTCTAGGACATTTCCAAGAAATCACTGGATAACACTGCTCACCACCAATAAATGGCGCACCATCTACCCCAAATGTCGTTACACCAATCGCCTCTATTATGATCTCCTGCTGATTCAGTTGTTCAATTACCTGCTTACTACAATGAAATAGTTTTTGCATAATTTGTGCAAAATCCCAAAGCTGATAATGTGAATTTTGTGGATCGACAAGTGTTTGGTTAGATTGATGATGTGATGCAAGAATATGCCCTTGATGATCCATTGCAATCGCGCGTACATTTGTCGCACCACAATCTAAAATAAGTACAGTTGCCATAACTTTCTCCTTTATATAAGGCTTCCCAAACAAAATTGAGAAGCCACTCTTGGTAAAAATTATTTATATAAAGGTCCAAAATTTTGGCAGGAACGATAATCTTGCCCTTCTGGATCTTGTCCAAAGGCATTCCATGCACTTGGGCGGAAAATAGCTTGTTCATCAACATTATGCATACAAACTGGAATACGTAGCATTGATGCCAACGTGATTAAATCTGCACCGATATGCCCATAACTTACTACACAATGATTTGCTCCCCAGTTCGCCATGACAGAATACACATCTTTAAATGCCCCCTTGCCAGTCAGACGAGGTACAAACCAAGTACAAGGCCACGTTTCATTTGTTCGTTTACTTAATGTTTCGTGAACATTCTCAGGTAACGTTATCGACCACCCCTCTGCTAATTGGAGAACAGGTCCTAAACCTTTCACTAAATTAATCCGACTCATTGTGAATGGTAATCCACCTTTGGTCAGGAATTGTGAAGATAAGCCACCACCACGGAAATATTCATGTACAGCCGCACACCAGCGTGTATTTTCAACACAACGTTTACCATCTTCTTCTGTTATTTCCCAAACAGGTTTAATCAAGTGATTGCCATTACTATCAATGTGTTGTCCTGTACCATCGAGTGCAGCTGATCCTGAATTTAATAAATGTAGAAAACCAGACTCTGGGCGGAATCCTGTTACTCTTTCAACGGAGTCTTCACTCCAGTAAGTACGTACATCGGCAAAAATCTGAGCTTGTCCTGTTAATTGATGAGCGAGCAACATGGTAACGCCATTTAACGAATCATTTTCGGTCGCCATAATGAATGGTGGGCGAACACCATTCCAATCATAAGTTGAGTTCAAGATTGCTTCCATAAAGTCGCCATTTGGTAAATGATCTGTCCAATGACGTTGCCCTTGAAAACCTGCAGCAATCGCATTATGCCCTAACGCTTCCTCACCAAAATTTAATGCAGCTAATTTTGGATTGCCCACCATTAAATCACGGGCAATAATCGTCATTTTCACCACATTTTCCCAAAGTTCTTCTTTTTCGGCTGCCGAACGCTGAAACTCTGGTTTATTGGTATCAACCCCTTCTTTACAATATTGTTTAACCCAAGATAACGCTAATTCCACTTCTTCAGGATCATAAATTTGACGATCTAAACGACGCTTAATTTCTGTCATATCAACATATTCATTGCGCATTCCTAAATAGTGTTGGAAGAATCCTTGATCTACAATCGAACCAGCTATTCCCATTGACACTGATCCGATTGATAAATAGGACTTACCACGAATAGTAGCAACCGCTAATCCAGCTTTTGCAAAACGGAGTAATTTTTCTTTCACATCACTAGGGATTGTTGTATCGTTCGCCTCTTGAACTTCAGTACCATAAATAGAAAAAGCAGGTAAGCCCATCTGAGTATGCCCTGCTAAAGCAGCCGCTAAATAAACCGCACCAGGTCTTTCTGTCCCATTAAATCCCCAAATTGCTTTTGGCATATGCGGATCCATATCAATCGTTTCAGACCCATAGCACCAGCATGGTGTAACCGTAATCACCAGCCCCACATTATTTGCTTTAAATTTTTCCGCACACTCAGCTGCTTCCGCTACACCACCAATACAGGTATCAGCAATCACACACTCTACAAACTCCCCATCTGTATGCCGAACCTCCGATTGTAATAACTGCGCTACCGAGGTCGCCATATTCATGGTTTGAATTTCCAGTGATTCACGCACGCCCATACGGCGACCATCAATAGTAGGACGAATACCAATTTTAATTTTTGTTGATTGCATAACGATGTCTCCTTTAGATTGAAATATTTCACAAACTTGAAAAATGATTTCAAATTCATTTTTTAGCTAAAGAAAATCATCTATCAGTGAAGAAAAAGTAAAAAGATTTTTTTGATTTTCAATAAATTTTTGTGAGGAAAATCACATAAAACAGGCAAATTTTAGCCAATAATAGATGAAAATATGACTGATTTTAGAGAAAAAATAAAACAAACGGTCAATTCGGTCAATTTATCCGAAAATAGTTACATTATTTTTTATACAATACTGCTCTAACTTTTCAGGAACCTTTCCTTGAGTAAATAACATATCAATTTGCGATACATTGCCTAATTGAATTAAATTTTGTTTACCAAATTTTGATGGATCAACTAATAATAATTTTTGTCCAGATACGTCCATCATTTTTCGTTTAATTGCAGCGTTCAATTCATTTGATTCCCAAATAGAACCGCTATCATCAACGCCAACACAAGAAAAAATGCCAATATGTATATGCAAGCGTGAAAGTAAATATTCAGATAAAGGACCATAGAAAGCATCATATTTTGCTGAATATACACCACCAGTAGCAATCGTTTTCACATTTGGTTTATTCACTAACGCTGTAATATTATGCATAGAATTTGTTACCACAGAACACGGAATATCTGGTAATAATTGTGCTACATACCAGCTAGTAGAACTTGCATCTAGTCCTATCACTGCCCCCTCATAAATATACTCTATCACTTGTTCGGCAATGCTTTTTTTCGCATCTGCATTATTCTTTTGCCTAAGTTGAAAAGAACTACCTATATCATTAGTTTGTTTACTTAATGCTCCACCATGAGTCCGATATAAACGCTTCTGATCTGATAATAAAGAGAGATCCCGCCTAACTGTTTCCACAGAAACATTTAACACTTCCGCTAACTCATTGACACGTATTGCACCCTGTTGATTTAGAATATCTAATATTAAATTATGTCTATCTTTCATTTTTTGCTCTCTCGACTGGAATATATTCATACTATCTAATTTTTACACAAAGTTCTCTATTTTGTTTTCTCCACAGATAAGATTAAAATAATGTTCTTTATCTTGATCGTTAAAATTCTATGTTATTACTGATCGACAACCACGACTCTTTTACTTACAACCTCGTCGATTTATTACGTAAACTATTGCCCTTGTCTGCATTTGAGGTTGTGCAATACGAACAGATACCTTTTGATAAATTAGATCTTTATTCGCACTTATTACTCTCTCCAGGTCCTGATGTCCCAAGTGCCTATCCACAATTATTTTCGTTGATTGAGCAAGCAAAACATCAAATGAGCATATTAGGCGTTTGTCTTGGTCATCAAACACTTTGTCAATACTTCGGTGCGACACTCTATAATTTGACCGATGTTCGCCACGGGCAAAATAAACAATTACATCAAACGGCAAACTCACCTTTATGGCACAATATTCCACAACAAAGCCAAATTGGTTTATATCACTCTTGGGCAGTGGCAAAACAAGATTTTCCTGCAGAATTAGACATCACGGCAGAATGTGAAGAGGGGGTGATTATGGCAATGCAACATCGTCATCTCCCTATTTATGGAGTACAATTTCACCCAGAATCTTTTATGACTGAATATGGCGAAACACTATTGCGTAATTGGCTAGCCATTCGCCCTGACTTGTTTCGAGGTAATTAATGCAAAAACTTGCACTAAAATTTATACAGAATTTAACCATTCTGATTAAAATCTTTGCATTCCGTTTTAAACAAAATAAACTTTCGCAAGCGGCTGGTTTTCTCACTTATAGTACGATGTTAGCAATCGTGCCGCTATTTATGGTCATTTTTGCCTTTTTTGCCGCTTTTCCTGTATTTAATGATCTAATTAAAGATCTTGAGCAATTTATGTTTACCAATTTTGCTCCCTCTGTCAGCAGCACAGTTGAACACTATATACGAATGTTTATTGCCAATACCAAAAAGATGAGTGCAATCGGTATTGTTGGGTTAATTATTGTGGCATTAATGTTGATTAAATCGATTGATACAACGCTCAATGATATTTGGGCAAATAGTAAAAAACGCCCTGCATTTTACTCTTTTTCGATTTATTGGCTAATTCTGACGCTTGGTCCTATCTTTATGGCAACCAGTATTGGAGTAAGCTCTTATCTTTTTTCAAGCAGCCTTTTTACCTATAAAACAGGACTTCCCTTTGGTTTAAAACTCCTCAGCTTTATTCCATTTTTATTAGCTTGGCTAGCTTTTACCTGTATTTATACTATTGTTCCCAATACTAAAGTCAACATCAAACACGCTGCTTGTGGGGCATTAATCGCCGCCATTTTCTTCACATTAGGCAAAGCCTGTTTTACTTGGTATATGCAAGCATTCCCCTCTTACCAACTGATTTATGGGGCATTAGCAACCTTACCAATTATGATTTTGTGGATTCATCTTAGTTGGACTTTTGTTTTACTTGGCGCTCAACTCACGGCGGTGCTTGATGATTTACAACGGATTCATCGTGATGAATCACAAGATATTGACTTAAATTCTTTTTATCAAAAACTCATCACCAAAACTTTCTCTGGAGAAAAAAGATGATCGCACTTATTCAACGTGTTACCCAAGCGAATGTCGTTGTTGATCAACAAATGATTGGGCAAATTGGACAAGGTATTTTAGTACTACTTGGCGTCGAACAAGAAGATGATCAAAGTAAAGCTGATCGCTTAATCGAGAAAGTACTAAATTATCGTATTTTTAGTGATGAAAATGGCAAGATGAATCTCAATGTACAACAAGTACAAGGTGAGTTATTGGTGGTTTCGCAATTTACCTTAGCCGCTGATACTAAAAAGGGTTTACGTCCTAGTTTTAGTCGCTCAGGCAGCCCAGAATTAGCAGAACAACTCTATCACTATTTTATTGAAAAATGCCGCCAAACCGTGCCAGTACAAACTGGGAAGTTCGCAGCAGATATGCAGGTTTCATTAACTAATGACGGTCCAGTAACATTCTGCTTACAAGTATAAATCATCAATTACTCCCATAAAAAAACCCTTGCCAAAGCAAGGGTTTATTATTTGAGTATAAATTAATTTAAACGTTCTTTAATACGTGCAGACTTACCACTACGTTCACGTAAGTAGTAAAGTTTAGCTTTACGAACGGCACCTTTACGTTTCACAGTGATGCTGTCGATAACTGGTGAGTGAGTTTGGAATACACGCTCAACACCAACACCGTTAGACACTTTACGTAAGGTAAATGCTGAATGCAAGCCACGGTTACGAATTGCAATAACCACGCCTTCGAACGCTTGCAGACGTTTTTTACTACCTTCAACAACCCATACTTTAACTTCTAATGTGTCCCCTGGACGGAAGCTAGGTACGTCTTGTTTTAATTGTTCTTGTTCAAGTTGTTTAATAATGTTACTCATAAAATTACCTTTTATTCCTAGATGTAACTGAATCTATCATTTTTGCTGTTTTTGCTCTTGTTGAGCCTGTTGTAACAGCAACCTTTGTTCGTCAGTCAGAGCTAGGCTTTCTAATAGCTCAGGTCTGCGTAACCACGTTCGTTTTAGCGACTGTTTTAATCGCCACTTACGAATTTCTTCGTGATTGCCAGACATCAATACTGGCGGTACAGTCATACCATCAAGCACTTCAGGTCTAGTATAGTGCGGACAATCCAGTAATCCCTCTGCAAAAGAATCTTCCTCAGCAGAAGCCTGCTTGCCCAACACTCCTGGCACAAAACGTGATACGGCATCAATCAACGTCATGGCAGGTAATTCTCCTCCTGTTAAGACGTAATCACCAACTGACCATTCTTCATCAATTTCGGTTTCAATCAAGCGTTCATCAATGCCTTCATAACGCCCACACACTAGAATCATTTTCTGATTTTGTGCAAGCTGCTCAACACCTGCTTGATTTAATTTACGCCCTTGTGGAGAGAGATAAATAACCTTTACACCAGCCCCAGCTTCTGCTCTTGCTGCCTGAATCGCATCTCGCAATGGCTGCACCATCATCAGCATACCTGGACCACCACCATAAGGACGGTCATCTACTGTCTTATGCTTATCATGAGTGAAATCTCTCGGATTCCAACAAGTTACCTGCAGAAGATTGTGCTTTATGGCTCTACTTGTTACCCCAAATTCTGTAATAGCTTTAAACATTTCTGGGAAAAGTGTAATTACCCCAATCCACATATGGATACCTCAATGTTCATTAAGCCAACAGGATTACCTGAGGTTAGAAACCAGCGTCCCAGTCCACCTCAATTATTTTGGTGCTGAGATCTACTCTTTTAACTACTGTATCAATGTACGGAATTAACCGTTCTTGTTTACTGAAAGCATCTTTTGCATTGGCTTGAACCACTAATACATCGTTGGAACCCGTTTCCATCAATTCGGTAACTTTGCCTAATTGATAGCCTTGTAGATTGATCACTTGGCAACCAATTAAATCATGCCAGTAATAATCACCTTCGTCCAATTCAGGTAGTTGATTCAAATCCACGCCAATTTCAATATTGGCTAACGTCTGTGCGTGCTCACGATCATCAACCCCTTTTAATTTCACAATCAAATCTTGACTATGATGACGCCAACTCTCAATTTCTACAGGTTGCCATTGGTTTTTAATGTTCAAAAACCATGGTTGATAATCAAAAATGCTTTCTGCATATTCGGTAGAAGAATAAACACGCAACCAACCACGAATACCATAAGTCGAACCAAGTTTACCTACGACACCGATTTTTTGCTGCTCCATTCTCGCCACCTATTGCTTACAAAATTAAGCTGCTTTTTGTGCTTCTTTAACTAAAGATGCAACACGATCTGATAAAGATGCACCTTTACTAACCCAGTCATTTACGCGATCTAAGTCAATGCGTAAACGCTCTGCTTTACCAGAAGCGATTGGGTTGAAGAAGCCGATACGTTCGATGAAACGGCCGTCGCGTGGGCAACGACTGTCTGCAACGACAATTTGATAAAATGGGCGTTTTTTAGCTCCGCCACGAGATAAACGAATGGTTACCATAACCTTCCTCTAAAATATTGATAGTAAAAAAGAAAACCCCGTTCGAAGTAGGGGCGTTTGTTGTTTTTGTCGCTAATTATCCACTGGATAAAAAGAATCGATACAAAAAGCCGTAGAATTTTACCGTTTTTCCCAGAAAAATCAATCATTACCTTACTTTAGTTTAAGTAACGACAAAAACTTTCGTGTTACTTATATCTGAGAATGACCACACTATATTATTGATTAAACTCCTCTTTTTTTAAGTGAATTTGTTGCTTAGAATAGAATATGCTGATTTACTTCAATGGAGGAACATCAATGAAATTAACGAATCTACTTAAATTCTCAGCAATAACTTCTCTTATTGCCGTTTCACCCTTTAGCTATGCCTACCAAAAAGATCATACTTATCATTTCACACTACTACATACCAATGATATTCATGGCCATTATTGGGCAAATAAAAATGGTGAATATGGTTTAGCCGCGCAAAAAACATTAATTGATCGCATTCGCCAAGAAGTAAAACAACAAGGTGGATCTGTCATTCTATTAAATGCAGGCGATTTTAATACTGGAGTACCAGAGTCTGATTTACAAAATGCCAAGCCTGATTTAGATGCATTAAATATGATTGGCTATGAAGCCCTCACACTAGGAAACCATGAATTCGACAATCCATTGCAATTATTAGAAATGCAAGAAAAATGGGCAAAATTCCCATTTCTTGCTGCTAATATTTTCAATCAAAAAACAGGTAAACCATTAGTGAAGCCTTACACCATCTTGCATAAACAAGATTTAAATATTGCGGTGGTAGGATTAAGTACAGAAGATACCGCCAAACTAGGCAATCCTGAATTTATTTCCGCAGTCAAATTTGAACGTCCAACTGATACAGCCAGAAAAGTATTAGCCGATCTCAAACACAACAAAAAGCCTGTCGATATTAAAATCGCCTTAACACATATGGGCTACTACCATAATGCTAATTACGGTTCAAATGCTCCTGGTGATGTGTCTATGGTGCGGGAGTTACCAAAAGGTGCATTTGATATTGTGGTAGGTGGTCATACACACGACACAGTTTGTATCAACCCAGACGGCAGTTTTAATGACAAATTTAAACCTGGCGATAGTTGCCAACCACTATTTGAAAATGGTACATGGATTATGCAAGCAGGTGAATGGGGTAAATATGTTGGACGAGCTGATTTCAGTTTCCGTAACGGCAAGCTCACCCTTGAAAAATACCAGCTCATTCCGATTAATTTAAAACATAAAATGAAAAAAGCGGATGGCTCAAGTGAGTATGTGCTATATCAAGAAGAAATCCCAGCTGATCCAAAATTATTAGCTCATTTACAAACCTACCAAGATAAAGGCGATAAATTATTAAATCAAGAAGTTGGTAGCGTGAATGGTCGCTTAGAGGGTGATCGAGATATTATTCGTTTCCACCAAACTAATTTAGGGCAACTTATCGCTCGCTCACAAGCAGAACGTGTTAAAGCCGATATTGGAATTATGAATTCTGGCGGTATTCGCACATCAATTGAAGCTGGTAAAGTGACTTATAAAGATATTCTTTCTGTACAACCATTCGGTAATATCATTAGTTACTTTGAAATGAATGGTAAAGACCTACTTGATTATCTCCATGTTGTAGCACTAAAAGAGGTTGATTCTGGTGCTTATCCACAATTCTATGGCATTACTATGACTGTTGATCGTAAAGCAAAACAGATTTCTGACGTAAAAATTCATGGTAAGCCAATCGATCTACAAAAAACCTATCGGGTTTCTTTACCAAGCTATTGTGCTGCTGGTGGCGATGGTTATCCAGTAGTAACGAATAATCCAACTTACGTTAATACTGGCTATGTTGATGCCGATAGTTTAAAAGCCTATTTCCAAGAAAATTCACCAATTGATATCAACAAATTTGAAGCCAATTCAGGGATTGTTTATAAGGAATAATTGATTGGAGAAAAGTGTCTAGTATAGACACCATTTAAGTAAAATAACTAACAAACCTACGGTATATGATCGTAGGTTTATTTTTTATTATTCATTCCATTAAGCAATTTATATCTTAACTCAATTACCGCCATCTCATTTTTGGTGTTTTTATAATCAAAAAATCATACTGAACTTTATTTTTCCATAGAAAAAAAGAAAAAATTTATAAAATTTCCATCAAAAAAAAGGATATAAAATCATAATTTCCCTTGAAAAAAAGGAATTTCTCCTTTTAGAATAGATCTAAAAGCACAAAAAGCGAGTGAATTATGCAACGAAAAATTATACAAGCTCTGAATAAATGGAAACAAAAAACTAACCGTAAACCATTGATTATTCAAGGAGCAAGACAAGTAGGCAAAACGTGGGTAATGAAACACTTTGGCGAGCAGTCATTTGATAATGTGGCATATATCAATTTTGACAATAACCCACGAATGCAAGCCTTATTTTCAGGCGATTATGATATTAATCGACTAATTTTTGGTTTAAAAATTGAAAGTGGCGTTGATATTCAAGCGGAAAACACCCTAATTATTTTTGATGAAGTACAAGAAGTACCGCAAGCATTATCTTCCCTCAAATATTTTTATGAAAATACACCGCAATTTTATATTATCGCCGCTGGCTCATTACTCGGCGTCTCTTTGCATCACCAAGTTTCTTTTCCTGTTGGTAAGGTCGATTTTTTACCGCTTTACCCTATGGATTTTCACGAGTTTTTGCTTGCATTGGGCAAACAAGATTTAGCGCAATTATTAGAAATGCGGGATTGGACTTTAATCTCTGCGATGAAAACAACCTATATTGACTATCTGCGTCAATACTATTTTGTCGGTGGTATGCCCGAAGCTGTGAAAGTATTTGTCGAAACACAAAATGTTGAGGAAGTTCGTCAAGTACAACGCAATTTATTACTTGCGTATGAGCAGGATTTTTCTAAACATATTCGTGATGGACAAACAGTACAAAAAGTACGTTCGATTTGGGCATCAATTCCTGAACAATTAGCCAAAGAAAATAAAAAATTCATATATTCACACTTACAAAAAGGCGCTAAAAGTAAAGAGTATGAAATCGCATTGCAATGGCTAAAAGATAGCGGGTTAGTGCATAGCGTGCCTCGAATTAAAAAGCCTCATTTACCGCTTTCCGCCTATCAAGACAATGCTTTTAAACTGTATGGTCTAGACGTAGGATTACTTGCCGCACAAAGTCATTTAGATGCTTCTGTATTATTAGAAGGAAGCAGAATTTTTACTGAATTTAAAGGTGCACTAACAGAGCAATATGTATTGCAACAACTTATTGCTACCCAAGAAAATCCTGTATTTTATTGGGCAACAGAAAAAGGTTCTGCTGAAGTCGATTTTGTACTACAACATAAACAAGCCGTCATTCCGATTGAGGTTAAAGCCGAAGAAAACTTAAAAGCAAAAAGTTTAAAGGTCTATGTGGACAAATTCCAACCAGAACAAGCATTTCGCTTTTCTATGTCTGATTTTAGAGAGCAAGACTGGCTAATAAATGTGCCGTTATATGGGATTTCTTTATAAAGCAAGTTTTTATTGCAAATTTAAATTTAGTGAATGGCTCCAAATTCTTTCTTTCCATTTTCCACCCTCACCGCCTATAATTGCGCGGTGATTTTTTATTTTTGAAGTAAAACTATGTTAAATCAAACTATTAGCCAAATTATTGCTGATGAACTAAATGTTCAGAGTAAACAAATTCTTGCGGCAATTTCGCTGTTAGATGAAGGAAATACGATTCCATTTATTGCTCGTTACCGTAAAGAGGTTACGGGTGGTTTAGATGATAGCCAATTACGCCATTTTGAAACTCGCTTAATCTATTTGCGTGAATTAGATGATCGTCGCCAAACCATTTTGAAATCGATTGAAGAACAAGGCAAATTGACAGAAGAACTGCGTCAAGCGATTGAAACGACACAAAGCAAAACTGAATTAGAAGATCTGTATCTACCGTATAAACCAAAACGCCGTACTCGTGGACAAATTGCGATTGAGGCTGGGCTTGAACCACTCGCCGATTTGCTTTGGAATGAACCACAACAGCACCCTGAAACAGTCGCTCAAGACTATGTTAATGCCGACAAAGGGATCACTGACAGTAAAGCGGCATTAGACGGGGCAAGATATATCTTAATGGAACGTTTCGCCGAAGATGCCCAATTATTAGCCAAAGTGCGTAACTATCTGAGTAATAATGCAGAATTAGTGGCGAAAGTCATTGCTGGCAAAGAAGATGAGGGTGAAAAATTCCGTGATTATTTTGATCACCACGAATTATTAAAAAATGTCCCATCGCACCGCGCATTAGCAATGTTGCGTGGTCGCAATGAAGGTGTTTTAACGCTAGCACTAAATGCAGATCCTGCTCAAGAAGAAAATAGCGTAAGTTATTGTGAGGAGATTATCCGCCAGCATTTAGACGTACAATTTACAGGTCAACCTGCGGACAGTTGGCGTCAACAAGTGGTGTCTTGGACATGGAAAATCAAAGTTGCTTTACATTTAGAAACCGAATTAATGGCAGCATTGCGTGAACGCGCCGAAGAGGAAGCGATTGATGTATTTGCGAAAAATTTATTTGCTTTATTAATGGCTGCGCCTGCTGGTGCTAAAAATACAATGGGGCTAGATCCTGGATTACGCACAGGGGTGAAAGTCGCGATTGTAGATAACACTGGGAAACTCCTCGATACGGCAACAATCTATCCGCATACAGGTCAAGAAGCACAAGCAGCAACAACGATTTATCAGCTTGGCAAGAAATATCAAGTTGAATTGATTGCGATTGGCAATGGTACAGCTTCACGGGAAACCGAGCGTTTTGTGGCAAACATTTTAAAAGCAAAACCAGATTGGCAAGCGCAAAAAGTCGTCGTAAGCGAAGCAGGTGCATCTGTTTATTCTGCTTCAGAATTTGCAGCAAATGAGTTTCCTGAACTTGATGTATCGTTACGTGGTGCAGTATCGATCGCACGCCGCCTGCAAGATCCACTGGCTGAATTAGTGAAAATTGAGCCAAAAGCTATCGGGGTGGGACAATATCAACATGATGTTAATCAGAGCCAACTCGCTCGAAAACTTGATGCAGTAGTCGAAGATTGTGTAAATGCTGTTGGGGTTGATTTAAATACCGCATCTGCCCCTTTGCTCGCGAGGGTGGCGGGTATGACGAAAACCTTAGCGCAAAATATTGTGGCTTATCGTGATGAGAATGGACGTTTCGCTAGCCGTGAACAGCTGAAAAACGTTCCTCGCTTAGGACCAAAAGCTTTCGAACAATGTGCTGGATTTATGCGTATTCTTGATGGGACAAATGCGCTAGATGCGTCTAGTGTTCACCCTGAAGCCTATCCCGTTGTGGAAAAAATTCTGCAAGTTACCGCACAATCGCTAACAGAATTAATGGGGAATGCCTCTGCTATTCGCCAATTAAATGCAAATCAATTTACTGATGAGCGTTTTGGGCTACCTACCGTAACTGATATTTTGAAAGAGTTAGAAAAACCTGGGCGAGATCCGCGTGGTGAGTTCAAAACAGCAACGTTCTTAGAGGGTGTAGAACAAATTAGCGATCTTAAAGTGGGTATGATCTTAGAGGGAACCGTAACCAATGTTACCAATTTCGGTGCATTTGTAGATATTGGTGTACATCAAGATGGTCTAGTGCATATTTCGTCATTAAGTGAAAAATTTGTCGAAAATCCGCATGACATAGTGAAAACAGGCGATATTGTAAAAGTGAAAGTGTTAGAAGTTGACGTTGCTCGGAAACGTATTGCGTTGACCATGCGTTTAAATGAACAAGCTACTCGATCTGAATCTACTACTGAACATAAAGCTAAACCTGTAAAAAGAACAACCTCTCATCAACAATCTGCAATGGGTAATGCTTTTGCTGATGCGTTGAAGAATTGGAAACGGTAAAGATTAGCGTAGAGTTTATATAAAAGAGGCTGCCACATGGCAGCCTTTGTTTATTTATTCAAATAACGATATTAAAGAATATCTAATAATTCCACTTCAAAAATTAGTGTGCTGAATGGTGGAATTGAGGCACCCGCACCACGCTCACCATAAGCGAGATTGTGAGGAATCACTAAACGCCATTTTGATCCAACTGGCATCATGCTTAATGCTTCAATCCAACCCGCGATTACCCCATTTACAGGGAACTCGGCTGGCTGACCACGTTGCACAGAGCTATCAAAAACCGTGCCATCAATTAATGATCCTGTATAGTGAACACGTACTTTGTCCGTTTTCGCAGGAATATTGCCTTCCCCTTTAGTTAAGATTTGATATTGCAAACCACTTTCTGTTTCTACCACATCTGGGTGTTGACGGTTTTCAGCTAAAAAGGCTTTACCTGCTGCTTCAATCTCTTTAAAAAGAAGTTGTTGTTTTTCTTCAACACGTTGTTGTAATTGTTGAATTGCCTCTGCAAGTTGCTGTTGATCTAGTACTGGAGTATTTTGGTTTAATACATCAAAAATACCTTTTGCAATAGCACTCGCTTCAACCTCTAATTGACTTGCTAATAATTGTTGACCAATTTGCAATCCAATTCCGTAGCTACCTTTTGCTTCTACGCTATCTAATGAGACTTGTTCAAAAAATTGTTGAGACATGAAATTTCCTTACTGGTTAAAAAATTATTGGACCTTATGTGCTAATAGTTCACCAACACGCACTGCGGTATCTTGATATAAATAAGTCGCAAATTCGACCTGGTTCTCAGCAAAAATATTAATCACTGTTGAACCTAAACGGAATGCGCCCATTTCTTGCCCTTTTTCCAAATGAATTTCCCCTGACTCACCTTTTGCAGGATAATGCCAAGTTTGAATTTCGCTAGGACGCGGAGGATTAATCACCCCAGCCCAAACGGTACTCATACTTGCTGTAATGGTTGCGCCGACAAGAATTTGCACCATTGGTCCAAACTCTGTTTCAAACAAACAAATCACACGCTCATTACGTGAAAACAGATGCGGGATATGCTCTGCTAAAAATGGATTCACTGAATAAAGTTCACCTGGCACATAAATCATCTTCCGCAACGTTCCCGCACAAGGCATATGGACACGATGGTAATCTTTTGGCGACAAATAGGTGGTAATAAATTGTCCATTTTTAAATGTTGCACTTAACTCAGCATCACCCGCTAATAGATCTGTCAAACTGAAATAATGACCTTTCGCTTGAATTAAACGACCTTCATCAATCGCACCTAATTGACTTACTCGACCGTCTGCTGGCAAACAAAGTGCATTTGGATCTTGGTTAATTGGTCTAACACCATCACGTAAAGGACGAATAAAAAATTGATTAAATGAAGCATAGTCTTTTACATCAGAATACAATGCTTCTTGCATATTAATACGATACTTTTTTATGAAAAGGCGAATAATAGTATGAGTAACTACCCCCCATTGTTTTTCAGCTAACCAACCTGCTGCTCGGGTTACCCAAAGCTGTGGTAAAACATAATGGAACGCCACTTTAAGTTTATCAAAATAGGTTATCGTCTTGTTCAAAGGGATTTTCCTCTATAAAAAATGAAAAAATAAGTTCAGTAAATAGATGAACTGCTGGATTATAGCAACTTATCTCTATTCTGCAATTTTCAATCACCATCAACGTATGGATTTTTCTTTTTCTCCATAATAAATTTTTTTATTATTTTGATAAAAAAGCGGTAATTCCTTTGACTATTGTTGTATCTGACGTTAATATTTGCACCCTATGAAAAAGGTAAAGCTACCATTAACCGTTGATCCGATTAAATCAGCCCAAAGACGTTTGAACTATGAGGGGTACTATTCTCAAGTTCAGTTGGTTCGTTTAAAAGATGCGGTTAATCAAGTGCTAAATGATGTTGAAGCTGAACTTTCCTTTGCAATTGATCCTCAAAAATTGGTTGCAATACAAGGTACAGCAAGGGTTGATGTTATGTTGGAATGCCAACGTTGCAGTACCCCTTTTCCATATCATTTATCTTGCACATTTAATTACAGTCCAGTGTCTAACATGGATCAGGCTGATGTGTTACCTGAAATTTATGAACCGATCGAGCTTAATGATTTTGGGGAAATAGATTTATTGGGGGTGATTGAAGATGAACTTCTTCTTTCGCTTCCATTGGTTCCAATGCATGAACCAGAACACTGTGAAGTGTCCGAGGCTGAACAGGTCTTTGGCGAATTGCCTGAAGAGTTGGCAAAAAAACCAAACCCGTTCGCTGTGTTAGCTAGTTTAAAGAAGCAAAAATAGTTAGGAGTATAGCCAATGGCTGTTCAACAGAATAAAAAATCTCGTTCAAGACGTGATATGCGCCGTTCACACGACGCATTAACTACCGCTGCAGTTTCTATCGATAAAGAAACTGGTGCTACTCATTTACGCCATCATGTTACTGCTGATGGTTACTACCGTGGTCGTAAAATTAAATAATTTTCGTCAAAAGGTAATAAATTGAGTCTAACCATTGCGTTAGATATGATGGGCGGGGACTTTGGTCCCCGTATTACTGTCCCAGCAGCAATTCAAGTGTTGGAAAATTATCCAACGCTTCGTTTTCTTTTTTTTGGCGATCATGCTGAAATTCAGCATTATCTCCCAACCTCTCATCGCGCATTATCAGAACGAATTACCATTCATCATTGTAGTAGGCAAATTTATTCAGATACCCCTATTGCCCAAGCACTACGTTATAGTAAAGGAACATCTTTACGTTTATCGATTGAAGCCGTGCAAAAAAATTATGCAGATGCTTGCGTGAGTGCAGGTAATACTGGCGCGTTAATGGGACTATCCAAAATCTTGTTGCAGGCAATTCCAGGTATTCAACGTCCAGCATTAACGTCTCTTATTCCAACTATGAATGGTCAACATACCGTGATGCTTGATCTGGGGGCGAATACTGAAGTTAGTACCGATATGTTGTGCCAATTTGCTAAAATGGGATCCATTTTTGCAGAAAATATGTTGGATTTAGTTTATCCACGTGTAGCATTATTAAATATTGGGATTGAAGCAATTAAAGGGTTACCACATATCCGTGAAGCCGCAGCAAAACTTGAACAAGCAATCGATCTCAATTATGTTGGATTTATTGAAGGTGATCAGTTATTAAATCATATTGCCGATGTGATTGTCGCTGATGGGTTTAACGGCAATATTGCTTTAAAAACGTTAGAAGGAACGGCAAAAAATATCATTCACTTACTGAAAGATAATGAGAGATCGCAACCAAAATGGTGTGCGGTTTGGTTACAACAACTTCTTCGTCATTTCTTAAAAGATAAATACCAACAATTACAATCATTTAACCCCGATAAACACAGTGGTGCTTCACTATTAGGTTTACAATCAGTCATTGTAAAAAGTCATGGTAGTTCAAATAGTCTTGCTTTTGCTCATGCGATTGAACACGCTATCTTACAAGTAAAACTCAATATTCCTGAAAAAATCCTTACGAATTTGTCATAAGCAGTAACAAACTTTTTGATTATCCACAAAAGTACGATAATATTTCCGACAATTTTTTATATAACGAGATAATTATGTATAGCAGAATTTTAGCGACAGGTAGTTACCTTCCAAAACAAATTAGAACCAATGCCGACCTTGAAAAAATGGTCAATACCTCTGATGAATGGATCTCTGAACGCACTGGTATTAAAGAGCGCCGCATTGCTGCAGAACATGAAACTGTCGCAACAATGGGCTATGAAGCTGCTAAACAATGTTTAGAGGTTGCCAATATTGATGCCAATGATATTGATCTTATTCTCGTCGCAACAGCAAGTAGTTCTTACGCCTTTCCTAGTGCAGCTTGCCAAATTCAACAGATGTTAAATATTGATGATGCAATTAGTTTTGACCTTGCCGCAGCGTGTTCTGGATTTGTTTATGCGCTAAGTGTTGCTGATCAATTTATCCGTACTGGTAAAGTAAAAAAAGCACTGGTAATTGGCTCAGATCTCTTATCTCGTCGTTTGGATATACAGGATCGAGGCACAATTATTCTTTTTGGTGATGGTGCTGGCGCCGTGATTCTTGAAGCTTCTGAGCAAGAGGGCATTATTTCCACCCATTTACACGCAAATGCTAAAGACTCAACTATTCTTGCCTTACCTATCAATTTACCGAATACAGACAACCCTGAATATTTAACCATGAAAGGCAATGATATCTTTAAGATTGCCGTACGCGAATTAGCGAATGTGGTAGAAGAAACACTTTCAGCCAACCAGTTAGAAAAAGAACAAATTGACTGGTTAGTACCACACCAAGCAAATTTACGTATTATTTCTGCTACAGCGAAAAAGTTAAATATGGATCTCTCACAAGTGGTAATTACATTGGATCGTCATGGTAATACCTCTGCTGCGAGTATTCCCACTGCACTAGATGAAGCTGTCAGAGATGGTAGAATTCAACGTGGTCAATTATTATTACTCGAAGCATTTGGCGGTGGCTTAACTTGGGGTTCCGCCCTCGTTCGTTTTTAATGAATTTTTAAAATTAATAAAGGTTATATCATGAAAAAATTTGCAATGGTTTTCCCTGGGCAAGGTTCTCAAGCTATTGGAATGCTTGCCGAATTAGCAACTCAATTCCCAATTATTGAACAAACTTTCCAACAAGCATCAGCGGTACTGGATTACGATCTCTGGGCATTAGTACAACAAGGAAGTGCCGAAGAACTGAATAAAACTTGGCGCACTCAACCTGCATTATTAGCCGCATCGGTGGCAATTTTCCGTGTATGGCAACAACAATATCCAGAATTAGTGCCAACCGTTATGGCTGGACATAGTTTAGGTGAATATTCTGCTTTAGTGTGTGCTGGAGTAATTGATTTCCAAGATGCAATTAAACTTGTGCAATTACGAGGCAAATTGATGCAACAAGCTGTTCCAGAAGGGACGGGTGCTATGTACGCAATCATTGGTTTAGAAAATGAGAAAATTATCCAAGCTTGTGAACAAGCTGCAGAAGAGGAAGTTGTTTCAGCAGTGAACTTCAATTCACCTGGACAAGTTGTTATTGCTGGAAATAAAGCTGCCGTAGAACGTGCCGCAGCATTATGTAAAGAAGCAGGAGCAAAACGTGCGTTACCTTTAGCGGTGAGTGTGCCATCACACTGTGCATTGATGAAACCCGCAGCCGATCAACTTGCTGTTGCTTTAGAATCTATTTCTTTCAAACAGCCACAAATCGCAGTCATTAATAATGTTGATGTCAAAACAGAAACAGATCCAAATGCTATTCGCAATGCGTTAGTACGCCAGCTATACAACCCTGTCCGTTGGACTGAAACTGTGGAAAAAATGGAAAAACAAGGCATTGAGTTCGCTTTTGAAATCGGTCCAAATAAAGTATTAACTGGTTTAAATAAACGTATTAGTTCGGCAATTCAATCTACTGCAGTTAATGACAACGCGTCATTGGCAGAAGTAGCTACTTTCACTCACGAAGAAAAGGAATAATTATGCAAAAAATCGCATTAGTAACAGGCGCAAGTCGTGGTATTGGTAAAGCGATTGCTGAAGAGCTTGTCAATAAAGGCTTTACTGTAATAGGAACCGCTACCAGTGAAAATGGGGCAAATGCTATTTCTGCCTATCTTGGTGAAAATGGTAAAGGTTTAGTATTAAATGTTACCTCTCTAGAATCAATCAATAATCTCTTAGAGCAGATTAAACAAGAATTTGGCGATATTGATGTATTAGTTAATAATGCTGGAATCACTCGTGATAACCTGATGATGCGAATGAAAGAAGAGGATTGGGACGTCATTTTACAGACCAATTTAAGTTCCGTCTTCCATCTCTCCAAAGCGGTTTTACGTAGCATGATGAAAAAACGCTTTGGGCGTATTATTAGTATTGGTTCTGTCGTTGGTTCAATGGGAAACCCTGGGCAGGCAAATTACTGTGCAGCGAAAGCAGGGATTATTGGTTTTTCAAAAGCATTAGCAAAAGAAGTGGCTTCTCGAGGTGTTACAGTCAATGTAGTTGCCCCCGGCTTTATTGCAACAGATATGACTGACGCATTAACAGAAGAGCAAAAAGTGGCAACCTTAGCACAAGTGCCTGCTGGGCGTTTAGGTGAGCCAAAGGATATTGCAAAAGCAGTTGCTTTCTTAGCTTCAGATGATGCAGGTTATATTACTGGTGAAACACTCCATGTAAATGGTGGAATGTATATGAATTAATATGCTGTTATCAATTTGTAACAGCATAGATACTTTCATTTACATTATTCATTTCAAATAAGGAAAGCATAGCAATTCACTATACTTAATGATAAAATGAGCGCCGAGTATGTAACTTGGTCAATGTATGCATACTGATTCCGACCTTCTGGTTAGAAGTGAGGTTTGACCTCCAATTTAACAGTTGCAACTTAATTAAATATGCATACAATTTCTCCTCTTGCAGAATAAACAAATAGGAAATTAACAAATGAGCATTGAAGAACGCGTCAAGAAAATTATTGTTGATCAATTAGGCGCTAAAGAAGAAGACGTTAAACCAGAAGCATCTTTCGTTGAAGATTTAGGTGCTGATTCTTTAGACACAGTTGAATTAGTAATGGCTTTAGAAGAAGAATTTGATATTGAAATTCCTGATGAAGAAGCAGAAAAAATTACTACTGTTCAATCTGCGATTGATTACGTTCAAAATCATCAATAATTTTAGTTGATTTTTGCGAAAAAGGATTATCTAATAGATAATCCTTTTTGTTTATTACCCCCACAGAAAAATGAATCCGATCATTCTTGGTATAACCCTTTGCATATTTTCCCAAGTTCTTTTTAGTTCACTCTATTTATTTAGCTATGCAATGCAACCACTCACAGGCAGCACAATCTTTGCTTTGCGAATTGTTGTGATGATGTTGGGATTATGGGGACTTTCTTTGGTAAGCACAAATAAACAAAGTATTTTTTCTTTTATCGTAAATACACTGGGTAAATCCTTTCGCCGTTGGGTAATAATGTTACTTGGTACTTGTATCTTAGGCAGCCAATTATGGATCTTTATGTGGGCGCCCATTAATGGAGAGGGGTTAAATGTTGCGATGGGATACTTTCTCTTCCCACTGGTTATGGTATTTGCAGGAAAAGTTGTTTGGCAGGAAAAACTTTCAAGATTGCAATTATTTGCATTGATCTTAGCAATCTGCGGTATTTTACATGAGCTTTATCGAACTTATGCTTTTTCTTGGGCTACACTATGGGTCGTTCTGCTCTACCCTCCGTATTACTTATCACGCAGGATTATGAATATTCCTACTCTGCCAGGATTAACACTAGATTTAACACTTATTGCTCCTTTTGCTGTACTGTATTTATTACCACAACAAGATGTCTGGCAATTAATTAGTAATGAACCCAGATATTGGATTTTATTACCATTATTAGGAGCCGTAAGTGCATTATCAATGTTCTTTAATATCCTTTCTAGTACAATCCTACCAATGAAATTATTTGGTTTACTTAGCTATATAGAACCAGCATTACTATTTGTGATTTCTGTTACTCTTCTTAATATTGATATGCCTGTAGCAGCGTATATCACCTATGGTTTTATCTGGAGTGCATTAGGTGTTTTAGCAATCAACAGTTTTATCACACCTACTGCGAAGAAAATTAAATCAATCAAATAAGATTTACTGATTTCTTGATAAATTAGATACAAAATATTTACAAACCAAACACTAATTATTCTTGTTCTTTTAAGAAGCGAATTCTATGTCTAGCTTGAATATATTGTTTACGTTTTTGGATCCGTTTCAATAACATTAAACGACGAATTCTTAATGTTTTAAAATTTTTTAATGTTCGGCGAGAACTCCTACGCATCATTACTTCCTTTCATATTCAAGAGATGAAAAAACACCTTACCTAAAAAGGTAAGGTGCTATCACTATATAATCATCTCAACTGCATTATTTTTTAGGACCTGCAGCTACTAACGCTTTACCAGCTTCGTTACCAGTATATTTCACAAAGTTCTTAGTGAAACGTTCTGCTAAATCATCTGCACGTTTTTCCCATTCACCTTTTTCTGCATAGGTATCACGCGGATCTAAAATTGCAGGGTTTACACCAGGTAATTCAGTTGGTACTTCGAAATCAAATACTGGGATTTTCTTCGTTGGCGCTTTATCAATAGAACCATCTAAAATCGCATCAATAATACCACGAGTATCTTTGATTGAAATACGTTTACCAGAACCATTCCAACCTGTATTTACCAAGTATGCTTTCGCACCATTCGCTTCCATTTTCTTAACTAATTCTTCAGCATATTTAGTTGGGTGTAAACTTAAGAATGCCGCACCAAAGCAAGCTGAGAATGTTGGAGTTGGCTCAGTTACGCCACGTTCTGTACCCGCTAATTTCGCTGTGAAACCAGATAAGAAATAATATTTAGTTTGTTCAGGCGTTAAGATTGACACTGGTGGTAATACACCGAATGCATCAGCTGATAAGAAGATAACTTTGTTGGCATGACCAGCTTTTGATACTGGTTTAACAATATTATCAATATGATAAATTGGATAAGAAACACGAGTATTTTCCGTTACGCTCTTATCTGAAAAATCAATTTTACCATTTGCATCAACAGTTACATTTTCTAATAACGCATCACGACGAATCGCATTATAAATATCTGGTTCATTTTCTTTAGAAAGGTTGATAACTTTTGCATAACACCCCCCTTCAAAGTTAAAGATACCATCATCGTCCCAACCGTGCTCATCATCACCAATTAACAGGCGGTTAGGATCTGTTGATAATGTAGTTTTACCTGTACCTGAAAGACCGAAGAAAATCGCTGTTTCTTTACCATCTTTGCTGGTGTTAGCAGAACAGTGCATTGAAGCCATACCTCTTAATGGAAGTAAGTAGTTCATGTAAGAGAACATACCTTTCTTCATTTCACCACCGTACCAGGTATTTAAGATAACTTGTACTTTTTCAGTTAAGTTAAAGACAACTGCCGTTTCAGAGTTTAAGCCTAATTCTTTATAATTCTCAACTTTCGCTTTAGAAGCATTCATAATCACGAAGTCTGGCTCACCAAAGTTCGCTAATTCTTCTGCTGTTGGGCGAATAAACATATTCGTTACAAAGTGTGCTTGCCATGCCACTTCCATAACAAAACGTAATTTTAAACGGCTGCTTTCATTTGCACCACAGAATGCATCAACAACAAATAAACGTTTACCACTTAACTCTTCAGTTGCTAATTTTTTAATTTCTTTCCAAGCTTCTGGTGTAACTGGTTTGTTATCGTTTTTGTACTCATCTGACGTCCACCAAATAGTATCTTTGGTTGTTTCATCTTTAACGAAGAATTTATCTTTTGGAGAACGACCAGTATAAACACCAGTCATTACATTCACTGCACCAAGTTCAGTAACTTGCCCCTTTTCATAGCCTTGTAGCTCAGCTTTTGTTTCTTCCGCAAAAAGTTGTTCATAACTTGGATTATGAACAATTTCAGCTACATCATGAATACCAACTGAGTCTAAATAAGCTTTTAAATTTGACATAATAGTTTTCCTTTAAATTAAATAAAAAAATCACCTTTTGCATTCTAATCCTTTTTTCAAAAAAAAAACGTTATCTAGATCAAATTTCTGCTATTCACTCATTAGAGGTAGTAAAAAATTTTTTGATTTTTTAATTTTTATTTAGATCTTTTCATTAGCAGAAATTAATTGACAGATTGGACAATAAAAACTATTACGCTGACCAATCATTAGACTTTCAATAGGTGCCCCACAATCTACACAAGGCTCATTTTTACGTCCATATACATTCAAAGCCTGTTTAAAATAACCAGGTCTCCCATCTGGTTGAACAAAATCTTGTAGCGTCGTGCCACCTTGTGCTATTGCCTGTTGCAAAATGGATTTGATTTGACTTGCCAAAGACTCACATTGCACTATGCTCAATGCCGCTACTTCAGTCATAGGGTGAATCTTACAACGAAATAATACTTCATTAGCGTAAATATTTCCTACCCCTACCACAACAGCATTATTCATTAGCCACGATTTGACTGCAGTATGGCGTTTACGACTTATAGAAAACAAATATTCACCAGTAAATGCTTCACTTAATGGTTCAGGTCCAAGTTTTTCAAAGAGAGAAAACTGCTCAAGTGATTCCGTCCATAACCAAGCACCAAATTTACGAGGATCGTTATAGCGTAAGATATTGCCATTTGCTAAAACGAGATCGATATGATCATGTTTATCCACGGGATCTGTTGCAGAAACAATACGTAATGATCCTGACATTCCCAAATGCACAATGATATAACCAAGTTCTAATTGAATAATCAGATATTTAGCACGACGATTGACCGCAATAATCCGTTCTGATTTTAAATTAAAAAGCATTTGGCTAATTGGCCAACGCAAACGGGGTGTACGAATAACCAAATGATCAATCATTTGATCTTGTAGATAAGGTAAAATTCCACATCGTGTTGTTTCAACTTCAGGTAATTCTGGCATCACTCAATTCCTAAAATTAAGGCATAAAAAAACTGCACTTTAATCATTAAAGTGCAGTTTTTCATAAAACATTATTTGAAATTATTCAGTTACAATACTTACGTATCTACGGCTTTTTTCGCCTTTTACTTCAAATTTCACTTTGCCATCAGCAGTTGCGAATAAAGTATGATCACGCCCCATACCAACGTTTGTACCAGCATGGAATTTAGTACCACGTTGACGAACAATGATGTTACCTGCTAATACAGATTCACCACCGAAACGCTTAACACCAAGACGTTTACTTTCAGAGTCGCGACCGTTACGGGTTGAACCCCCAGCTTTTTTAGTTGCCATTTATCTGATCTCCTTTGAATTAAGCGTTGATTGCAGTGATTTTCACTTCAGTGAACCACTGACGATGACCTTGTTGTTTACGGCTATGTTTACGACGACGGAACTTAACGATTTTAATTTTTTCGCCACGTCCGTGAGCAACAACTTCAGCCACTACTTTTGCCCCAGCAACAACTGGTGCACCAATTTTAACATCTTCACCATTAACGACCATTAACACAGAATCGAATTCAACTGATTCACCTGTTGCCACTTCAAGTTTTTCTAAACGAACAACTTGACCTTCGCTCACTCTGTGTTGTTTGCCGCCACTTTGGAAAACCGCGTACATAGAAGAAAACTCCGCTAAATAATAGTGCTATCAAATCAAACCCTAAGGTTAGCTAACTCAGCACTTTAAAATTCACATAATAGGTCGCGGATTTTACGGAAAAAAAAACAAAATAGCAAGTGTGGATTTTCAACAAAATAAAAAATCTTGCTGAATTTTATTGTTTAATTTTAGAAAAATGAATTTTTAAGGTAAAATCATCGGTCATTTTGATATGAAAGTATTATATGCACTTTCTTATGCCATTATTATGAAGGAAAGTATGGATTTACAGGATATTCAAGTATTATCAGCTAATGATATGAAAGCTGTGAATGCGATGATTTCACAACAGTTACAATCTGATATTGCACTTATTAATCAACTAAGTTTCTACATTGTTAACGGTGGTGGGAAACGTATTCGCCCCTTAATAGCTGTTTTAGTTGCTAATGCCTTGCATTATCAAGGAAATAAACATATTACTTGTGCAACTTTTATTGAGTTTATTCATACCGCTACATTGCTTCATGATGATGTCGTTGATGAATCTACGTTACGTCGTGGAAAAGACACCGCCAATGCTATTTTCGGTAATGCGGCAAGCGTATTAGTTGGTGATTTTATCTATACTCGTGCGTTCCAATTAATGTCCCAATTAGGTTCGCTTCCTGTATTACAAGTGATGTCTGATGCAGTAAATGTCATTGCTGAGGGTGAAGTCTTACAACTCATGAATTGTAATGATCCAAATACGACCGAACAGAGCTATATGCAGGTTATCTATAGTAAAACAGCTCGCCTATTTGAGGTTGCTGCAGAGTGTTCTGCGCTATTAGCAGAAGCCTCACCAGAGAAAGTATCTGCAATGAAAATGTATGGTCGTTACCTTGGTACTGCTTTCCAATTAATTGATGATGTTTTGGATTATCGTGCCGATGCTGACCAATTAGGTAAAAATCTCGGTGATGATTTAGAAGAAGGCAAGCCAACACTGCCTTTACTTCATGCAATGCAGCACTCAACCCAAGAAGAAAGCCAACTAATTCGTTCTATTATTGAAAATGGGCATGGTCGTCAATATCTTACCGAGATTCAAACGATTATGGATAAATATGCCTCTTTAACATACACCGTTGAAAAAGCAAAAGTTGAAGCACAAAAGGCGATTGATGCACTCGCAATCATTGAGGATAGTCCGTATAAAGATGCGCTTATTTCCCTTGCAAAAATTTCTGTTGAACGAAGTTATTAAGATGTAAAGTTATGTCAGAGATCCAACTAAATCTTCCTCGAGGAAGAAAAAAGAAAACAGCAAAAGATCCTAATGCACCATTTGTGCGTCCAAAACTCACCTTACCTGATGGACACAATAAATTGTTATTACACTCCTGTTGTGCGCCTTGTTCTGGTGAAGTAATGGAAGCCTTATTAGCCTCAGGAATTGATTTTACTATTTATTTCTATAACCCAAATATTCACCCACAAAAAGAGTATTTAATTCGCAAAGAAGAAAACATTCGTTTTGCGGAGCAGTATAATATTCCATTTATTGATGCTGATTATGATCGAGCTGAATGGTTTGAGCGAGCCAAAGGAATGGAAGATGAACCTGAACGCGGTATCCGTTGTACCATGTGTTTTGATATGCGTTTTGAAAAAGCTGCACAATATGCTCACGAACATGGTTTCCCTGTCTTTACCAGCAGTTTAGGTATCTCTCGCTGGAAAGATATGAATCAAATTAATGGGTGTGGTCATCGTGCTGCGGAAAAATATGATGATGTCGTTTATTGGGACTATAACTGGCGTAAAGGTGGCGGTTCTCAAAGAATGATTGAAATCAGCAAACGAGAAAGGTTCTATCAACAAGAATATTGTGGCTGCGTTTATTCTTTACGCGACACCAATAGATGGCGTGAATCGCAAGGTCGTGCCAAAATCGAAATCGGTAAACTTTATTACTCTGCCGATTAATTCATTTATCTAATTCAATCTTTTATTTAAGGATATAATTTTATGCAACAATTAAAAAACTTTTTCTTAGTAAGTTTATTTACGTTATTTCTTGCTGCCTGTGGCGATAAAACAGTGGAATTAAAAACGGATATAGACGCTATCAATCAGGTTATTAAAACCTCTCTACAATCAGAGCACTTTGTTCAATTAGCTCAACAGCTTGAGGCAGCAAAAACTGGGGAAGATAAAGTAAAAGTGTATGATACCATTATTGACAATACCCAAACTGCCATAAAAGCATTCAATGATTTAAATATGAAAAGTGCAGAAACTAAACTAATCCAAACAAAATATAACGACAGTTTAAAACTCCTTGTTGATTTAATGAAGATGTCGGCGGATTTAGTCAATCACCAACCATCACAAGAAGAAATTCAAACTTATACTAGCTTACAAGAGAAAACATTACAAAGTTTAGCCGATGCAGAAAAAGCATTAGAAGATTTACAAAAGCAAGTGAATGACACTGAACAAAAGAAATAAATTATTTCATTCTCACAAAAATAAATAGATTAAAGGCTGGATTTACCAGCCTTTTTTCTTAAGCAATAAAACTAACTTGCCTTTCTCTTAGCTCTTAATCCTAACAATAATGTCATGGAAAACGTAACCACAAACGAAATCAACATTCCAATACAATAAACCGCAATACTATCTGGTTTGATTGAAATAATACCTGGTAACCCAGCCGCACCTAAGGCTTGTGCTTTTGCATGGAAGAAAGCGATAAATGCACTTGATACGCCAGAACCAATCATCGCAGCGATAAATGGATAACGATACTTTAAGTTCACCCCAAACATGGCTGGTTCAGTAATCCCTAACAACGCACTGATACCTGATGGTAATGCAATACCTTTCACTTTTGCATCTCGAATTAAGAACATTACCCCTAAACAAGCTGCACCTTGTGCGACATTTGACATTGCTGCGATTGGGAAAATAAAGGTACCGCCAGTATGCGCAATATCGGCTAATAATTGGGTTTCAATCGCAATGAAAGTTTGATGCATACCCGTAATCACAATCGGCGCATAGAAAGCCCCAAAGATTGCCCCGCCAACAACCCCTGTCGTGTCATATAACCAAGTCAACCCGTCTCCAATTAAGAAACCTAATTTGTGAGTAATTGGTCCAACAAAAGTAAACGTTAAAATGCCTGTAATAAATAACGCAAGTAACGGAGTTAACAGATTATCTAATACTGATGGAATCACTTTGCGGAAACCATTCTCTAATTTAGCCAGAATCCATGTTGCGGCTAATACTGGTAATACTGAACCTTGATAACCTACTTTTTCAATATGGAAACCTAAAATATCCCAGTATGGAATATTGCCAGATAAACTTGCAGCACTAAATCCCCAACCATTTAATAAATCAGGGTGCACCATTAACATACCTAATGCCGCCCCTAAAAATGGATTGCCCCCAAATTTTCTACTCGCAGAAAAGGCTAACAGAATAGGTAAATAGACAAATGGTGCGTTTGCAAAGGTATTGATCATTGCAGCAAGATCAGAAAGATTTGGATAAGCATCAATTAATGATTGATTATCAATAAATAAACCTTGTGCAGTGAAAACATTTGCTAATCCCATTAGCAAACCACCCGCCACAATAGCTGGGATAATTGGCACAAAAATATCCGCTAAACCTTTTACTAATCGTTGTAAAATATTTTGTTTTTCTGCACCCAAGTTAGCAACATCGCTCTTGGTCATATCGCCCAGCCCTAAAATCTCAGTCATGGCGGCGTGTACTTTATTTACCGTCCCAGAACCGAAAATGACTTGATACTGTCCAGCAACTGAAAATTGTCCTTTAACGCCTTCAATTTGTTCAATCGCCTCTTTAGCAACTTTACTTTCATCTTTTAAGACTAAACGTAATCGTGTGGCACAATGCGCAACGCCACTAATATTTTCTTTACCGCCCAACTTCTCAATGAGCAGATTTGCAATTTTTGGAAAATCCATCGGTTTTTCTCCTAGTAGGTGGTTAAATTATCAATAAGATTAATTATAGCTAAAACGTTTTAGTAAAATCTATCCAGATAAAAAATAAGATCTCAATTTTGTGATCCAGATAACACTTTCAATATAAATTTTACAAATAAATTTGCCGAACTAAAACGGTTTAGCTAGAATTTTCTCATAGATAACCTAAAGAGGATAAAAGTATGAATAAAGTATGGGTTTTAGGTGATGCCGTTGTTGATTTATTACCAGATGGTGAACATCACTATTTACGCTGTCCAGGTGGTGCGCCTGCGAATGTTGCGGTCGCCATTTCTCGTTTATCGGGCGAAAGCGGTTTCATTGGACGAGTGGGTAACGATCCCTTAGGACGTTTCTTACAACAAACATTATCAACAGAAAAAGTTGATACTACTTATATGCACCTCGATCCAGAGCATCGTACATCAACAGTTATTGTGGATCTTGATCATGCTGGTGAAAGAACCTTTACTTTTATGGTCAACCCAAGTGCAGATCAATTTCTCCAACCAACCGATCTGCCAATATTTAAATCAGGAGAATGGTTACATTTCTGTTCCATCGCCCTCATTCATCAACCTTCTCGTACAACCGTGCAACAAGCGGTGGAACAAATTAAGCAAGCAGGCGGTTTTGTCTCATTTGATCCAAACTTACGACCAAGCTTATGGGCTGATCAACAAACTATGCTTGCAGAAGTCAAAAAAATGATTGAATGTGCTGATGTAATTAAATTCTCCGAAGAAGAAATTTGCCTATTGAGCGGTCTTGAAAATCTTGAACAAGCTATTCAGCAAACACGCCAACAGTACCCTGATAAATTAATTCTGGTAACACTTGGTGCAGAAGGGGCGGTTTATTTCTATCAACAAATTAGTGGCAAAATCACAGGTAATAAAGTTAACGTCGTCGATACCACAGGTGCTGGCGATGCGTTTGTAGGTGGTATGTTGCAAGGTTTAGCACAATATAACCAATGGCAAAATGCTCAAGTATTAGAACAAGCCATTATCCAAGCTAACCTCTGCGGTGGTTTAGCCACCACAGCAAAAGGTGCCATGTCAGCCTTACCAAACAAACAGCAATTACAACAACTATTAAACAATTAATTAGAGGAGAGCAAAGATGATTATTTTTAACCAAGGTAAATATCGTAGTCTTCATACTGCACAACCTAATGAATTAACACAACTTGCAGAACAAGTTGCGCAAGATATTCATCATCGTCCAAAATATCATCTTGCTCCGCCAACAGGTTTATTGAATGACCCTAACGGTTTAATTTTTGATGGTGATCATTACCATATTTTTTACCAATGGTTCCCTTTTGGTGCTTTTCATGGCATGAAGCACTGGCGTCATTACCGCACCAAAGATTTTCAACATTTTGAATTAGCTGATTGTTTAATCCCAGATGAACTATTTGAATCCCATGGTTGTTATTCAGGCGGTGCAATTAATTATCAAGACAAAATCGTGGTGTTTTATACTGGGAATACACGTCGAGAAAGCGACAATCAACGCATTCCTTTTCAAAATATTGCCATTTTTGATCGTAACGGCACATTATTAGAAAAACGCCCATTACTCACAGCAGCACCGCAAGGCTACACGGAACACTGCCGTGATCCAAAACCATTTGTTACAGAAAATGGCAAAATTCGCTTTGTGTTAGGCGCACAACGAGACAATCTTTCTGGGACAGCCCTGTTATATGAAATGGATTCACTGCAAGATACGCCACGTTTATTAGGTGAATTAACATTATCTCCTTTTGATAACCAGCAGATTTTTATGTGGGAATGCCCTGATTTAACAAAACTGAGTGGGAAAGATATTTTTATCTGGTCGCCTCAAGGAAAAAAACGGGAAACCAATCAATTCCAAAATAATTATCATGCCACTTATGTAGTCGGACAACTACAAGAGCGGAATTTCAACATTGAAAATTTCGCTGAATTAGATCAAGGTTTTGATTTTTATGCCCCACAAACCTTTTCTGGGCTTAATAACACTGATGAAACCATCATGTATGGCTGGTGTGGGCTGCCTGATTTACAATACCCAACCGATCGCTATCAATGGCATTCAATGCTCACCTTACCTCGTAAACTTTGGTTAGAAGGGACGACAATTTATCAATATCCAATCGAACAAGTTCAAAAAAATATACAACAATGCCAGCAATATACCATTACTGATCAACTAGAATATCCTAATCTCACACAAAGTTATCTGCATCTTGCGGTGAAACAACAGCCATTCTGCTTACGTTTATTTAGCAATGACAAACAACAGCATCTTACATTAAGCTATAAAAACGGTATTTTCTGTTTAGATCGGAGTCAAACTGAGCAAACAGAAAGTATGCGTCAGTTTGGGCAACAACGTTACTGCAAAATTGAACAATTAGACGAAATTGATATTTTTATTGATCATTCCATTATTGAAATCTTCTTCAATCATGGCGAAAAAGCAATGACTTCTCGCTTTTTTATTGAAAATAAGCAGAATGTTATTGTGGTAGAACAACCAATGACAGTAACAATAGGTAGCGTTTTACCAATCCATTTTGACAAGGATACGTTATGAATACCAATAGTAAACGACTGACAATTACGGACATTGCCCAATTAACAGGCGTATCGAAAACTACTGTCAGCATGGTATTAAATGGTCGTGGGAATAATTTCCGCATCAAACCAGAAACCCAAGAAAAAATTCTCGCGATTGCTAAAAAACATCACTATAAAGCGAATAGTGTTGCCCGAGCTTTGCAAGCACAGCGCAGCAATACCATCGGATTAGTCATTCCTGATTTTTCCAATTTAGGGTTTGCTGCGACGACAAAAACATTAGAACGGCTCTGTCGGGATAATGGCTTACAACTCATCATTGCGTGCTCTGATGAAATGCTACAACAGGAAACGATTGCGATTGAACGCTTGCTTGATCGGCAAATTGATCTATTAATTACCACACCAATTCATGCTGATGCGGCTTATTATCGTGGTTTAAACATTAACGTTCCTGTCATTCAACTTGACCGCGCTACTCAAAAAAGCAGCACACCATTCATTATTACCGATGATGAAAGTGCGGTCATTGAGCTAATTGATACTTTATGCCAACGTTATCAACTCTCCGAATTTTACTATATCGGGGGACAAGCCGAATTACGCCCAAGTACCGCACGATTATCTGGTTTTAAGCAAGGTTTACGTAAAGCAAACTTAACATTACAACCTGACTGGGTTATCCAAACCTCTTATTATGCTGAGAGTGCTTATCTGGCGATTGAGCAACTTTATCATAGACTGGGTCGTTTACCACACGCCCTTTTTACAGGATCGTATGCGCTATTAGAGGGGGTGTTACGTTTTCTCAACGATCATCAGTTACTTGATCAACTGACCTCAGGAAAAATGCACCTTTCTACCTTTGATGACTATGAGCTATTGAATTGCTTGCCGTTCAAAATTAATTCCATTCAACAAAACCATCAAAAAATTGCGCAGCAACTGTTTGTGATGCTACAAGCACTACTGAAAGGTGAGACAGTTGAAAATCAAATTATTCCAGCGAAAATTATTTGGCGAAATTAATCGATTAAAAGCCTTTATTGTGAAATAAAGGCTTTAGACTGCTGACAAATCTAATTTCAAAAATAGATCTCGATAAAATAATTAATAGATTCCCTTGTGCCTTGTCCGAATGTAGGAAGGATTTTTAGGCAAAAAACGTCTAATTTTTCTGAGTTTTACGAAGAAAAATATCAGTTTTTTGCCGCCCGAAAAATCTTGACGGAATGAGGGAATAACAAGGCACTAGGGCGTGCTTTTTTTGCTTCGTTTTTTTGCACGAACAAAAAAATGAAGTCGCCCTTTAGGGCGAAACCTAAATTTAGCTAAGAATATTGATATATGACTTTGTCAAAAAACTAAATTTTCATTACACACAATAACATCTTTATCCCATTAACGAATCTGCTGCTCAATAATCCCCCCACCAAGACAAACCTCATCAAGATAAAATACAGCTGATTGTCCTGGTGTTACCGCCATTTGTGGTTCGTCAAAACGCACTTCTATGCTTTCATCATTGATAGGAATAATCTCACAAGCCACATCTTGCTGGCGATAACGCGTTTTCACTGTACAACGTAATCGTTGCGTAATAGGTTGACGATTCACCCAATGTAATTGAGCAGCAATCAAACCGATAGAAAATAATCTTGGGTGATCGTGTCCTTGTGCCACAATCAGTTCATTATGTTCAAGATCTTTATCCACCACATACCACGCTTCATCGCCTGCATTTTTTAAACCACCAATACGCAAGCCTTTGCGTTGTCCTAAAGTGTGATACATCAAGCCATCATGGCGACCAATTACTTCGCCATTTACCGTACGAATATCCCCAGGTTGGGCTGGTAAATAACGTGCTAAAAAGTCTTTAAACTTCCGTTCACCAATGAAGCAAATCCCTGTTGAATCTTTTTTCTTCGCAGTCGCTAATCCTAACTCATCTGCAATTTGACGCACCACAGGCTTTTCTAATTCCCCGACAGGGAATAGACTTTGCCCAACTTGCTTGCTACTTAACGTATATAAAAAATAACTTTGATCTTTGTTACTATCTAAGCCACGTAATAGTTGTGCATTATCATCTTCCCCACAACGGCGCACATAATGCCCTGTGGCAATATAATCAGCGCCTAAATCCTCTGCGGCATATTCTAAAAAGGCTTTAAACTTAATCTCTTTATTACACAAAATATCAGGATTTGGTGTTCTGCCTGCTTTATATTCTTGTAAAAAATGTTCAAAAACATTATCCCAATACTCTGCTGCAAAATTAATTTTATGTAAGTGAATACCAAGACGATCACAAACAGCCTGTGCATCAGCTAAATCAGTTGCCGCAGAACAATATTCTGTATCATCATCTTCTTCCCAATTCTTCATAAATAAGCCTTCAACTTGATAGCCTTGCTGCTGTAGAATATAAGCCGAAACGGAAGAATCGACACCACCAGACATTCCTACAATCACTTTCTTCTGTTGATTTTTGGCAAATTGTTCTGGTGTGATGGTGATTAAACTGGTGAATGTTTTTGAAATTAATGTCATTTTTTATCCTTTATTTTCTCTACCCTTCTGTTTTAGGTGATACTCGGTATAACTGATTAATCAAAATAATGCCGATTATGATACAAACCGCCCCTAAGAAAAATTGACTTGTTGGAACCTCATTTAAAAAGATCCATGCAAGTAACATTGAAAAAATCGGTTCTGATAATCCTGTTACTTGTACATTGGCAGCACTAATACAAGCTAATGCTTTGGTAATGCAATAAAACCCCAATAAGGTTGGCAAAATCGCTAACGCCAGCAAATTCAATACCACACTGATATTCCACTCAATCGGCTGTAAATTTTGTACAAATGGAATGAATAAAAATAGTGCGCCAAACAACATCAACATTTTAGTTAGTGGTAATCCACCTTTTAAATCAAAACGTTTAACTAAGACAGAAAAAATACCATAACCACTGCCTGCTAGTGCTGCATAGAACACTGCTTGCCAACTGCTACTCCCAGCCCACGAAATAATAAAAATACCCGTTATGGCGACAAGTGTACCAATGATTGCCGACAACGTGATTTTTTCCGCTAATAATAGCCAACCACCAATTAATGCCGACACCGCAGCGGCTGCCATTAATACTACAACCACATTTGCTGCTTGTCCGTATTGATAAGCGGTGGTTTCAAAGAAAAATAGCACAAAAATGCCTAAGAAAGCGCAAAAAGCAATTTGTAGTAATAAGGTTGTTACTGAGGTAAATGCTGTTTGAATGTCTTGTAATTGAGTGCGCTGGGTTTGGCGTCCTAATAATAGGCTAATCAAGATAAACGCCCACAACGTTTTAATAAAAGCGATTGCCTCAATCGTCATACCATGTTCAATTAATACCTTACTGAAGATACCAATCGTCCCATTTAGTGCTGCCGCCAGTAAGGCAAGTAGTATTCCTTTAAACATTATATTTCCTTATCGTGATACAAATAATCCATTATGCACTATTCTGTATCTGAAACTTTATTACCTTGTCGATCAATATAGTACCAAGCATCACTTTGACAATAATGATACTCTCCCTTTGAACCCAGTACTTCTTGAATTTGTCCTTTATCAGCCACTTTAGCTCGACCATTTTCAAAGGGAAATGCACAAACAAAACGAGGGGGAATAATGACCTTTTTCTCTTGATCGGCATAGCCAATTCGTCCTTGTTGATCAACAATACGCACCATTCCTTCCACGACATAGTCTTCTCCATTATCAAAATGATAAGGACGATATTGCGCCTGAGTAGTACAACCACTCAATACACAAATAAGAACCGATAATAATATATAAGTTTTCAAGGTGATTTGTTCTTAAGAAAGAGAGGCTTGTCCAACAAGCCTCAACACGATTGCTGTTATAAAATTCGACCCGCTTCTTGTAATTTTGCTTGACGTTCAGCTTCTTTCGCCATTTTAGCTTTACGATTTTCACAAGGTTCTGGGCAATCACAGACTTTCTCTAAGCCTAATGTAGCGATACCACCACAACTACCACTAATTGTTTTACGTTTAATTAAATAGCCAATCGCCATCGCGAACATCACAACCACAAAAAATCCAAAGGTTACTAAAAATAGTTTCATTATTTCTCTCCTTCTTTTTTAGTATCCATTAACTTCGCAAATGCCTGCGACATTTTTACTTCAAACCCCTTATCGGTTTTAATAATTAAATAGATTGCTAAATTTTCTCTTTCTGCCACGGCTAATGCTTTTTCAGGTCCTAATACAAATAACCCTGTTGCGTAACCATCTGCAATCATACAACTCGGATCGATAACAGTAATAGAAGCAAGGTTATGCTGTAATGGATACCCTGTATTTGGATCGATTTCATGCGAAAAACGCTTTCCATTTTCCTCAAAGTAATTACGATAATCCCCTGAGGTCGCCATTGAAAGATTGCTCAAACCAACAATTTGCTCCACCGCTCGCGAACCATCAAACTCTGGCTTCTCTATCGCAATTTGCCATGGTTGCCCTTTTTCATTGACACCTTTAGTATGAATCTCACCACCAATTTCGACCAAATAATTTGTTACCCCAATACTATCTAAGTAACTTGCTACTTTATCAACACCAAATCCTTTCGCAATCGAAGAAAGATCAACATACAGTTCAGGAATCTTTTTAATCAATGCAGGCTTACCCTCTGACTCAGTAGCTGCTAACTTATCAATACCTGTCCAAACTTTACGTGCAGCAATTTCTTCTGCAGATGGTTCTTTATCTGTTCGTTTTTCTGGACCAAAACCCCATAAATTAACTAATGGACCCACTGTTACATCTAACGCACCCTCTGTTTTTTGATGAAGATCTATAGCCGCTTTCACTACAGTCATGAAATCAGCAGAAACCACAAATGGCTTATCAACTTCTTGACTTTGATTAAACAGACTTAATTCAGAATCTTTTTGGTACGTGGACATCTGATGATTAACTTCTTTTAATAATTCATCAATTTTTTGATGTGCCATATCAGGTTCAGTAGCAATACCATTATCGAGATATTTGATATGGTAAGTTGTCCCCATGGTTTTACCAGAGAGAGTAATAATCTGAGCCTGTTTACCACAAGCGGTAAGAAAAAAGGCTAGTCCTACAAGGACCAGCCAATAAGTTAGTTTTTTCAATAACATAATTAATAAATATTTAATTTATCAACCACCGAAATCATCTAATAAGATGTTTTCGTCTTCTACACCAAGATCCTTCAGCATCTTAATAACCGCTGCATTCATCACTGGCGGTCCACACATATAGTATTCACAATCTTCTGGTGCTTCATGATTTTTCAAGTAGTTTTCATAAAGTACATTGTGAATAAAGCCTGTATACCCGTCCCAGTTATCTTCTGGCAATGGATCAGATAATGCTACGTGCCAAACGAAGTTATCATTCTCACGTTGTAACATATCAAAATCTTCAACATAGAACATTTCGCGTTTTGAACGTGCACCATACCAGAATGACATTTTACGCTTAGATTTCAAACGTTTTAACTGATCGAAAATATGCGAACGCATTGGTGCCATACCTGCACCACCACCGATAAATACCATTTCTGCATCAGTATCTTTAGCAAAGAATTCACCAAATGGACCAGAAATCGTTACCTTATCACCTGCTTTTAATGACCAAATATAAGATGACATTTGACCTGGTGGTACGTCAGGGTTTCTTGGTGGAGGCGTTGCAATACGCACGTTCAACATAATAATCCCTTTTTCTTCAGGATAAGATGCCATTGAATACGCACGCACGATTGGTTCATCAACTTTAGACACATAACGGAATAAATTGAATTTTTTCCAATCATCTTGATACTCTTCTGGAATATCAAAATCACTATATTTTACAGTATGTGGATCTGCTTCAATTTGGATATAACCACCCGCACGGAAAGGCACTTCTTCTCCTTCAGGAATGGCTAATTTTAATTCTTTAATAAAGGTTGCTTTGTTATCATTTGAGATAACAGTACATTGCCATTTTTTCACGCCAAAAATTTCTTCTGGTAATTCAATATCCATACTGCTTTTAACGTTAACTTGGCATGATAAGCGATAACCTTCCGCCGCTTCTCTCTTATTGATGTGTGATAATTCTGTCGGAAGAATATCACCACCACCGCTTTTTACTTTCACTCGGCACTGACCACATGAGCCACCACCACCACAAGCAGATGAAACGAAAATTCCCTGACTTGCTAATGCACCGAGTAATTTTCCACCTGCTGGTAAAGTAATGGCTTTTTCAGGGTCGTTATTAATACTGATAGTAATATCACCAGAGTTTACTAGCTTTGATTTAGCAAACAGGATCAATACCGCCAATACTAAAATAATGACGGTAAACATCGCTATTCCTAATGTAATTTCCATTCTTTATCCCCTTTTACAACTGGATTCCTGAGAAAGACATAAAACCAAGTGCCATTAAACCAACAGAAATAAAAGTAATACCTAATCCTTTTAATCCTTTTGGTACATCGGAATATTTCATCTTCTCAGTAATACCCGCTAATGCAACAATAGCCAACAGCCAGCCTGTACCAGCACCAACACCATAAACAACAGATTCAGCAAGGTTATATTCACGTTGAACCATGAATGATACACCACCGAAAATTGCACAGTTTACAGTAATTAATGGCAGGAATATCCCTAATGCGTTATATAACGCTGGGAAAAACTTATCTAATACCATTTCAAGAATTTGAACTAGCGCTGCAATAACACCAATAAAGACGATAAAACGTAAGAAACTTAAATTTACGCCATCAACTAATGCACCATCTTTTAAAATATGGGTATAAACGATTTGATTCGCTGGGACAGCAATACCTAATACCACGATAACGGCAATCCCTAAACCAAAAGCTGTTGAAACTTTCTTGGAAACCGCAAGGAATGTACACATTCCAAGGAAGAAAGAAAGTGCCATATTTTCGATAAAAATGGACTTAACAAATAGACTTAAATAATGTTCCATTGATTATTTCTCCGCCTGTTCAGGTTTCCAAGTTCTCAAACCCCAAATTAAGAAACCGATAATAAAAAATGCACTCGGCGCTAAAAGGAATAAACCATTTGCTTGATACCAACCACCATCTTGGATAGTTTGTAATACAGTAATACCAAACACTTTACCTGATCCAATTAATTCCCGTAAAAATGCAACAATAATTAAGATAGATCCATAGCCAATACCGTTACCTAAGCCATCAACAAAGCTTGCTACTGGAGGTTCTTTCATAGCAAACGCTTCAGCGCGCCCCATCACAATACAGTTAGTAATAATTAACCCAACAAATACAGATAATTGCTTAGATAACTCATAGGCAAACGCTTGTAGCACTTGATCCACTAGTGTTACTAATGATGCAATAATCGCCATTTGCACAATGATACGGATACTATTAGGAATATAGTTACGGATACAAGAAATAAAGAAACTTGAAAATGCAGTAACTAAACTCACTGCAATCGCCATCACTACGGCAGTTTCTAATTTTGTTGTTACCGCTAACGCCGAACAAATACCTAAAATTTGTAACGCAATAGGGTTGTTATTTACAACTGGCGATAACAATAAATCTTTCATTTTCACATTAGCCATTAGTTAGCCTCCGCTCTAATTTTATCCAAATATGGACCAAAACCATTATGACCAAACCAGTAATCAAAAGACCCTTGTACCCCTTTCGTGGTTAACGTTGCGCCAGATAACCCATCGATACCGTGATCTTTATCTGCCGAAGCGCCTTTACCGATTTTTATCGCCACTTGCTCTTGGGCATCAAATAGTTTTTTGCCGACAAAATATTTCTGCCAATTTGGATTCGCAATCTCACCACCTAAACCAGCGGTTTCACCTTGCTCATAATAAGTAATCCCTTTAATAGTATTTGCGTCTGGAGCCACAGAAACGAAACCATACATCACAGACCATAACCCAGTACCATAAATTGGTAATACAATTTGTGAAACATTACCTTGAGCATCTTTTACTAAATACACTTCTGCATATTTAGCGCGAACTTTGATACCTGCTTTATCATCATCTGTATTAATCACTACACTTTGTGCAGGATCTTTTACAGCGACACGAGCATCAAAATTAGTAATATTACTTACATAATCCCCTGTTGCTAGCTCAACAACTTTCGGCTCAATATTTTGCGCATAAAGTGCTTTAATCTCAGCATCTTTTGCTTTTAGTGGTAATAAACCCGCTACACTCAAAATATTTTTTTGTTTATCTAATAATTTTTGTTCATTTTGTATCGACTTTAAGCCAACTGCCGCACTTGCCACAATAATAGAACAAACTAAGCTAACCAAAACAACAACAAGGATTGTTCCGCCAACACTATCTTTCTTAAACATTACGTGCTCTCCTACGTTTGATATTCGCTTGAACAACAATGTAATCGAACAATGGTGCAAACAAGTTAGCGAATAAAATAGCCAACATCATACCTTCTGGATAAGCTGGATTTACTACACGAATCAATACACACATTACCCCGATTAATGCACCATACCACCATTTACCTTTATTAGTGAAAGAGGCTGAAACTGGATCAGTTGCCATAAAGAACATTCCCAATGCAAAACCACCTAACACTAAATGCCAATACCAAGGCATTGAGAACATTGGGTTTGTTGTAGAACCGATAAGATTGAATAATGTAGCTGTTGCAATCATACCAATCATCACACCAGCAATAATACGCCATGATGCAATACGTGCAAAAACAATAACCGCTGCCCCAATTAATAGTGCTAAGGTTGATACCTCACCAATAGAACCTGGGATATTACCTAAAAACGCATCTAGCCATTGTACTGGTTGACCAGTTGTAATGTGTTTTAACGCTGCTTCGCCACCATTTGCCCATTGAGAAAGTGCTGTTGCACCAGAAAAACCATCAGCTGCAACCCAAACTGCATCACCTGAGATTTGCGCTGGATAAGCAAAGAATAAAAACGCACGCCCTGCTAACGCTGGGTTCATAAAGTTTTTACCCACACCACCAAACACTTCTTTTGCGACCACGACCCCAAAAGTTGTCGCTAATGCGGCTTGCCATAACGGTAAAGTCGGCGGAACAATTAGCGCTAATAAAATAGAGGTTACAAAGAAGCCTTCATTGATTTCATGTTTACGGATAGTCGCAAATAAAACTTCCCAGAAACCACCAACAGCAAATACAGTTAGGTAGATTGGTAGAAAGAAAATTGCCCCTAATACCATTTTTGCCAAAACACCTGCATCTGGTGCAACTACACCAAGTGCATTTGCTAAAGCAAAATGCCAATCATTGTTGACATTTTGTGCAAGGTTTTGTGCAAAATCACCTACACTTAACGCCATAATTGATTGATTACCTACATTAAACATTCCATAGAACATTGCTGGGAATAATGCCAACCACACTAATACCATCATACGTTTAGAATCTAACGCATCACGGATATGAGAAGCCTTCCCCGTTACCGTACCTGGAGTATATAAGAATGTCGCCGTTGCTTCATATAAGGCATACCACTTCTCATATTTACCACCTGGTAAAAATGCAGGTTCCATTTTCTCTAAAAGATGTTTTAAACCCATTTTTAACCTTCCTTCTCGATCTTATCTAAAGCTGCACGCAGCATTGGACCGTATTCATTTTTCCCTGGACACACAAAAGTACAGAGTGCTAAATCTTCTTCATCTAATTCTAAACACCCTAATAATTGTGCACTATCTGTATCTCCTACACTTAAATCACGCAGTAATAATGTTGGGATAATGTCTAATGGCATAACACGCTCATAATTACCGATTGGCACCATTGCACGATGTCCACCATTTACAGCAGAAGTGAAGTTAAAAAGTTTCTTGCCAAAATGTCCTAATACAGTACGGGTAATAGAGAATTTATTCGCGCCTGGTGTAATCCAGCCTAAAAATTCTTTCTCACGCCCTTCAGCAATCACAGAAACTTGTTGATGGTAACGACCTAAGTAGGCTACTGGACCTTGTGCGATACTGCCATTTAAAACAGAACCTGAAATCACACGATTTTCCCCTGCTGCGAGTTCTCCAGCAGTAAGCTCATTTAGATTTGCGCCTAAACAAGTACGAACTAAACGAGGATTATTCACTTGTGGACCAGCTAAAGATACGACACGTTCGACAGCTAATTCACCTGTCGTAAATAATTTACCAATCGCAATCACATCTTGATAGTTGATATACCAAACCACTTTACTAATTGAGACTGGATCTAAGAAATGAATATGCGTACCACTTAAACCCGCAGGGTGTGGACCAGCAAATTCCTCAACCTGTACATTTGACACATTGATAGTTGGTACAGTTGCACCAGCTGCCTTACACACAAATAATTTTCCATCATGTAAGCGACTCAATACCGTTAGACCATATTGAAATGCTTCGGCATTTTCCTTAATGATCACCACTGGATCAGCGGCTAATGGGTTAGTATCCATCGCATTGACGAAAATAGAACTTGGTTTGCTATCTACTGCAGGAATCTTACTAAATGGACGAGTGCGGAAAGCTGTCCATAAACCAGAGTCAATTAAGTTTTGTTTGACTTGCTCAGCAGTAAGTGTTGCTAATTGATCTACACTATACTTTGCAAAAGTAACTTGTTCGTTACCTTCTAGCTTAATCACAACAGATTGTAAAACACGCTTAGCACCACGATTAATCGCAGTTACTGTTCCTGAGGCTGGAGCAGTAAAAATCACACCAGGGTTCTTTTTATCTTCAAAAAGTACCTGACCTTTCTTTACTATATCCCCCTCACGCACCTTCATCGAAGGACGCATACCAACATATTCTTCGCCAAGTACGGCAACTTCAGAGATGGCAGCTCCATCGTGGATTACTTGCGCTGGCTTCCCAGCAATAGGAAGATCCAAGCCTTTTTTAATTGTAATCATATCGTTTGCACTACTTTTTGTTGGGTTAAACATAACAATCACTGCAATATTCATCGCAATGATCTCTCGTTTGAGTAGTTTTCAGCGAAGCATTGATCTTATTGATAATTTTGCCAGAGCCCCACAATTTCTCTTTGAAAAACAAAGTGATAATCTCTCGCATTCGCTAAGGCAACAACAACACTGTCCACTTAAATTTAAAACTCAAATCTGTACCAATCCTTGTTCAGATTAGAAAGATTCATCAAAACACTAAATTCAATAATTAATAACAATAATTTCAAGAGGCGAACAAGGATATTCAAAGCGGTTTATTCTAACCAACCTCCCCATCTAATTCTAGTCAATGACTCGCATTTTTAAAAAAAATGTGAAAAATTTGATATTTTTCAAAAAAACAAGGGCTAATTTTTCTCAATAAATCAACGAAATACTACTTTAGAAGTATATTACTTGCCATGCCCCATACAATTTGGAGAAGCGGGAACCTGCTGCAAATTCTGCCACTCCTCTGGTGTATAAAGATGTAACGCTAACGCATGGATCCCCGTCGCTAATTGTTCAGCCAATAATTGATAAATTAAACGATGACGAGCTACGGCACGCATGCCAATAAAGCGTTCCGCTGCTAAAATAATTTTAAAATGAGATTCAGCCCCTTTACCTGAGCTGTGCAGATGACTTTCATTAATAATTTCTAGATGAATAGGTGAAAACTCTTGTTGAAGTAAAAGGGTAATTTGTTGTTGTTTATTCATAATATCTTTTGACTAATTAACTAATTTATATAAATATTCGCTATTTTATACATTGTATAAATGTATTCAATGTCATGAACCTTATCAACGGATAAATAGGAACGCTCATTATGTATAAAACACTAAAACGTCTTGCTTTCGCCAGTATTCTCCTCATCAATTTCGTCCTTGTCGGTTGCCAAACACCGCCAAATACGATCACATTTATTCCACCTGCAGCTGTTGGTCCATTCAACACACAAAACCAAATGAGCAGTGTGCATGTAAGCTCTCGTGATTTACGTGCTAATCAAGCGGTTTCACAATACACCAATAATGGTCAATTATTCCCTGTTTATGCACAACCTACTGTTGCAGAATTATTCCAACAATCATTACAACAAGACTTAAATAGTAAAGGTTTCCGCATATTGCCAAATAATGCTCCGACCAATGTTACTGTAAATATCAAACAATTTTATGCCAACGTTAGCCAAGGGAATGTGCGTTATAAAATTGATGCCACTGTCCAACTTTCGATTCAAGTACAAAGTGCGAAAGGTGAATATAGTAAAAACATAGAAACGCGTCGTTCACAAGAGGGAGCATTCACCGCAAAAACCAAAGAGATTCAAAAAGTATTAGCACAAGCCTTTGAAGATGCCATTAAAGAGATCCATCAGGATAAAGAGGTATCAAACGCAATTAATCAATTATCGCACTAAGAAAAATTCCCTCGTCCAGCTATCCTGAGACGAGGGAATCTCAAATCAATGTAATTTCATCACACTTAACGCAAACTTTTCACTAACGCTACCGCTTCTGCTGTTAGCTGTTCTACTCTCGCCCAATCTCCAGCGGCAACGGCGTCATTAGGAATCATCCAAGAACCACCTATCGTTTTCACACAATCCACTGCAAGATAACTCGCCACATTTTTTGGTGATACGCCTCCCGTTGGGCAGAAACTTAACTGTGGTAATGCTGCCGAAATCGCTTTTAATGCCGCTGCGCCACCATTAATTTCTGCTGGAAAAAATTTAAGGTGATTATAGTCTAGCTCTAACGCCTGCATCATTTCTGATGGAGTAGCTGTTCCTGGAATTAAGGCAACATCGCTTGCGGCTGCATGCTTTAACAATGCTGGTGTTGCCCCAGGAGAAATAATAAATTTTGCTCCCGCAGCAACCGCTTGATCATATTGTTCCGTAGAGAGAATTGTCCCTGCGCCGACTAATGCATCTGGGCATTCTTTACTTAATAATTTAATCGCCTCCAATGCAACTGAACTGCGTAATGTAATTTCAAATACATTAATCCCACCAGCCTGTAACGCTTTTGCCATTGGCAACGCATCTTCTAATTTTTTAATCACCATAACTGGCACGACAGGCGATGCACTAAATACAGCTTGCGGTTGTAAAATCCACTTCATCATGTTTCCCTTTCCTTACATAAAATTAAACACAAACGGCTATAAAAGTAGCACAACCCAATAAAATTGAATATCACAAATCTTACTTTTTTAAATTTACATCAAAAATTAATACGATTTATTCTTCTCACTTTCTCCCTCATTTCCTCAATTTCTATTGATTAATTTTTTATTTTATCTAAAAAATTAATTATCAAACCATCATTGAAATTGAGAATTACTTTCATTATACTTCGTGCATTTTTGCATAATATCTTATTATCTAGGAATTAACTATATGAAAAATAAATCAATTCCAATTTATTTGTTACTCTTTTCTACCTCTTCACTTGCTTCAGAAAGCACAATTACTCCAGAACAGGCGACACTTGATGAAGTTGTCGTCATCACAGAATTAGAAAAATTCAAAGCAACAAATAAACTCAAATCCGATGTCAATCTTAGTCTGTTAGGTAAACAGCAAGCATTTACCTCTCCTATTACTGTTGTCAATTACGAGGAAACGGCAATTACGGATCAATCTCCCCGCAATCTTGTCGATGCGGTGGCAAAAATTGACCCCTCAGCCATGAATTTTGGCGGAGAAACAAATACGCTATCAGGCATTTATGTTCGCAACTTACAACTAGATGCTCGCCAATTCAGCGTGAATGGTTTAGCAGGCTTATATTCTACGTACAATTCCCCTATGGCTGCGGTCAGTTCGGCACAATTAATCAAAGGGGCGTCCACCGCGACCACTGGCATGGATCCAGAGGGATCATCTGGCGCTTCTTTAAATATTGAAACCAAACGCGCCACAGATAAAGATATTAATAAAATTGGTTTTGCTTGGTACAGTAATAATCGCTTACAAGAATCTTTTGATGTAGGTCGGCGCTTTGGGTTAAATAAAGAATGGGGCATACGTATTAATGGTTTATATCGTGATGGAAATACCGCCAGAACCCATTATGATGAGCGCAATAAAGAATTTGCCATCAGTACTGACTATCGTGGCGAGCGTTTTCGTATTGGCTTTGATTATATGTTCAGTAAACGCGCTACTCATGGTGGTCGTGGACGCGTGCAAGATATTCAAAACCTCACCTATCAACTACCATCTCCACCAAACGGTAAGGTAAATCTAAGCCCATATTGGTCAGGACAAACAACGGAAGATGAAACCATTCTGACAACGTTTGAATATGATCTCACAACAAATTTGATGTTATCGGGTGGTATCGGACAAATGTACTCCCAATATTACGGTGCTTTTGGGCAGATACTCGCCACCGATCTCAAAGAAAACGGCGATTATAAAATTCGCCAAATGCGTGCAATAGATTATCGTACACGTACCACCAGTATGAATTTAAAATTACAAGGTGAGTATCTCACTGACACGATCAGCCATAACTGGAATCTTGCCTTTGATAACGTCAGCCGTCGTCGTAACTTTAAACAAAGTGAAACATTAGCAACGTTTTCTGCAGGCAATATCTATCAACCAACATTTAGTCTCAATAATCCTACTTTCCCTGAGCTTGTCCCAGCTAGTACAAATATAAAATTACACTCTTATAGTCTTGCCTTTGCCGACACGCTAGGTTTATTTGACAATCAACTTCGCCTCACACTTGGCGGGCGTTATCAATGGATCAAACAAATTAATTATTATAAAGATGGGTTAAAAGCAGATAAAAGTACCCTTAGCCCGCTACTCACGATTGCTTGGGTACCCAATGCAGATTTAATGGTATATGGTAATTATCTAGAAGATTTAGAACCTGGTAGCGTTGATGATGATGGGCATATGGCATCGCCTATTATCAGCCGTCAATATGAAGTAGGTATGCGCAAAAACTGGGGCGAAAACATTACCACAACCCTCAGTGCTTATCAAATTAGTCGTCCAGGCACCATTACCCCAAAAGCGGCAAGTAAATATTCACGTATTGCAGGCGAACAACAAGGTACAGAGCGTAATCGAGGTATTGAGTTCAACATCTATACTAACGTATTCAATAATACACTACGCACAAATTTTGGTATCACCTATAACCAAGCTAAGCTTATCAATTATGCAAGTTATGCAGGGGAAATCATTAACAGTACCCAAGTCGCTAGCCCACGTATCATCGCGAAAGCAGCGATTGAGTGGGATCCTACTTTTATCCCAAACTTAACGCTAAACTCAGCCTTACAATATTACGGCAAGTCTTATCAAGATTACGCCAAAAAATATGAATTTCCTGCTTATAGCACGGTGGACATCGGGGCGAAATATGTTTGGCAAATCAAATCTACTGAAAATCTGACATTCCGTATCGGAGTGGAAAACCTATTCAATAAACATTATTGGCAAGTACAACGAGGTCGATATGATCGTAGTTTTGCCGTAATAGGTATGCCTCGTACTTATTGGGCAAAAATAGAATACACGTTCTAATATTTCACTAGGCTTTCTCATTTTCCAGCGCACCATCTCGCAAGAGAAAGCCTATTTACAAAAAAATGCAGTGATTAAGACATTCAACAAACAATGAACTGGCAACACGAACTCAACACGAGCTTTTTTTGGTTAGCTACCTCACTTTTTTGGGTATCCCTTGGTTTACTTCTAACCGCAAAATTACTCCGTTATACCCACTTCGGCAAACAGTTTTGGTTGATTGCTTCCCCCTGTATTCAACAAAGCAATCGTTATAAAATTGCCTTACTGATCTTACTATTAATCACCTTTGTTCTCTTAGAAGTACGCATCAGCGTCCTCAATACTTTTTTCTACAATGGACTATATACCTCATTACAAAACAGAAATGCGGATACCTTTTGGTTTTTTGCAGGCATTAATGCGTTATTAGTTGGTATCAATATTATTCGCTCAATTATCAACAACCTTATCCGCCAAGTTTTTGAAATCCGTTGGCTAGAAAAACTCAACAATATTATGCTCTGTCGCTGGTTAGCCAATAAAAATTACTATCGACTAAAATATGAACAAGATCTTCCCGATAATATCGATCAACGTATTGAACAAGATGCACGAGAATTTATTACCACTACGGTGAATATGGTAAGAGGTGTGATTAATGCCATTATCTCTATCATTGAGTTCACGCTAATTTTGTGGGGACTTTCAGGACTGCTCTCCCTCTTTGGTTTCGATATTCCTAAAGGGGTAGTATTCTTTATTTATATTTTTATTATCACAGCTACTGCGCTCTCGGTTTGGATTGGTTACCCTTTAATTAAACTCAATTTTGATCAAGAAAAACGTAATGGTAACTATCGTTACTCGTTAATTCGTCTTCGAGATAACGCCGAAAGCATCGCTTTTTATCAAGGTGAGCAACGAGAACATACCTTATTAAAGCAAAAGTTCACTGCGATTATGCAAAACCGCTGGCAAATCGTACTAAAAATGTTGGGATTAGATGGCTTTAATACGGGCGTATCTGAAGTGGCGAAACTCTTACCCCTTATTTTACAAGCCCCTCGCTTTTTTAGTGGGCAAGTTACATTAGGCGATATGCACCAAACCGTCCAATCTTTTAATCGCTTAATGCGTGCATTGTCTTTTTTCCGTTTATTCTATGAAGAATTCACCCTTTACCAAGCACGATTAAATCGTCTAGCAGGCTTTTTTATGAAACTTGATGAGTTAGATAAGCTCCCACTGACCTCGTATCAACCAACTCATCAGCAAATTAGATTAATAAACTTTGGCGTAAATGATAGTAATGGCAACCCATTATTGACGAACCTTAATCTACAACTTTCTGCGGGAGATTCCTTATTAATTCAGGGCAAATCAGGTAGCGGGAAAACAACACTGTTAAAAGCCATGGCGGGCATTTATCCTTTTAGCACAACAGGGAAAATTGAAACTATCGCTCACACCCTATTTTTGCCGCAGCGCCCCTATATGCCACAAGGCACACTATACCAAGCGATCTGCTATCCAAATATTCAAGCAACTCTGTCTGAAGTGAAAGAGGTAATGCAACAATGCAAACTCAAGAAATACCTCTCTCATCTCCATCAAGATCTTGATTGGCAAACCATTTTATCACCAGGTGAATTACAGCGAGTTGCCTTTATGCGAATTTTACTCACTAAACCACACGCCATTTTCCTTGATGAAACCACCTCTGCATTAGATGAACCAACAGAACGTTGGCTTTATCAGCTCATTAAAAATGCCTTACCTGAAGCCCTCTTAATCAGCGTTGGACATCGCTCAACATTACAACAATTTCATCAGCAGGTATTACAGTTGGCGTAAATTCCGCCAACCTTTTTACCTATTTATTAACGATAATAAAAATTATAAATCAGTTTTCCCGTTACCGACCCTGCGGTTGGGGTGCCTGTTTTGGTATAGTAAACTTTATAATTTTTAGTATAACTGCCACCGCGAATATTGGTCGCAAATTGCCGCGTATCATTCACATTAATAAATTGTGAAGATGATGATGCTTGATAACGAATAGCAGTCGAACTCTCCTGTTCATAAATTTTTAAGCCAACATTACGAGCCGCCCCAGAGATTGTTGTATCTGCCGTCAATACATCGGTGGTATTGTTATTATTCACGCCATCGGTATAGGTTATGTAAGCATTATTAATCGTTGCATTTTGACAATTTAATTGCAGCGGGAACGTACCACCATACACCTCATTACTACTATTCAAACGTTGTAGAAAAATCTCTTCCAATCGCACACTTCTATCTGGCGATAACGCTAAGTCGCAAGTTCTACCTAGTGGAATATCATTCACAGCTGTTAATGTTAAATTCACCACTCTACTACCAAAATATGTACCAGGCTGATGACCAGAGAAAACACACCTAATCTCCATATTACCATCTAATAATGGGTGTCCCGCCTGCAAAACATTGGTGCTAAATACGCCATTATTTGGTGGACTTAACGTTACTTTAAGCGTCAAATATCCGCCTGTACCTAACTCATCTATGAGCTGCCACGTTTGCCAATTCCCATAAATTTGTTTTGGAGTTGTTGCCGTCGAACTAGAGGCTTCCACTTTTAAACCAAAATAAGGCGCATAATCCTGTACAATTCGGTTATACCGCACTTCATAACGTAATGTTCCACTATAATTTGCCCCACACACTTTTTTTCCTGGACTTTGAAAATTCGCCGTGTAAACGATACTCCCATCAGCTTGCTTCACTCCTGTCATAGCTAAATCTTCTGCTGTGGCAAAAGTATTTAAGCCAAAAATTAGCCCAAAATATGCACAGAGCTTTCTTATTTTCATTTTAGTTTCCTTTATTTCATTTGACACTGCACTGGCACAATCACCAACTCACCATTATCCGCCGCATCAGGTACTTGATAAGTAAATTGACACTGCTTATCTCCCCATTGCAGACTTAATTGTCCTTTTTTCTCTACACCTCGGGTATAAATGCGTCCCCCTTGTGAGACAATGCCAACCGCTTGCCCCGCTTGGTCAAATACTTCTGTCCCAATCGGCGGAAATTCTGTCATATTAGTTAATTCAAAGAACACGACATTTCCCACTTTTGTTGCAAAATCAACTAAAATCGCACTATTGGCACGTGGGATAATCTGTTGATCAGTGGAAGATAATTCAACGCGATCAGGCACATCACTTAAATCCAAGCCAATGTAATTCACCGCATAAGGATCTACATACGGCACAATACCATTGCCAAAGTAATCAATTTCATTACCAATCGATCCTCTAATTTTGGCACCTCTCGCCCCCGCTGCATGAATAATGGCAAAATGATTGCTTAAATCATTCGAGAGTGTAATGCCTTTAGGGTGTGCAACCACTGCCCCAGAAAGATTTAACGACATCTGACGGTTATGTTGATTATCTTGGCTCCAAGAGGCACCAATATTGGCTAACGAACCACGATAGTTATTACTAAACGAAATATTGCTATTCTCTTTCTGCTTGCTTACTGACAAGTTATAGCTATAACGATAATCTTTCCCAGCACTGCCAGATAATGAAGTGGTGCTAAAATAACCATTCTGTGCGTTATAAGATAATACTTCAGATAAATAAGTCGTATTTGACTCCCCAAAAGCTAACGATAAATTCAGATAGAACTGATTTTCTTTCTCTCCCTCACTATTTTTAGTTTGTGAGAAAGAAAAACTATAACTGAGCTGTTTATAACTATTTCCGTAACCGATTTGATAGCCATTTTGCTTTTTATTGCTGCCCCAATAAGTGCTGGTGCTACCAATTAAATATGCCGATCCCCAACCTGGACGGAAAGCTTGGCTAATCGCCACTTCAAACTGATTTTTAGGGCGAGTGTTATATAAGCCTAAATCCAGCAAGCTATCATCAATAAACTCAGAATCATTCGCCTTGATCACGTCTTGTACAGAATAATAATCTCGTGATAAATAACGATAGGCAGCTAAAGTAACATTGGTATTTGTCGGTTCTAAACGGGTGTTATAACTCGCATATAAACTATACCCCTTACGTTTTGTATCCGAATTGCGGAACTTCGCATTAGAAAAGGTCGCACTGGTGGCGATAGTACCTAATGGCGTATTCACCGATAAACCGATCAATTCCGCATGATAATCTTTGGAAAAGGTACCACCTAAATTAAGGGTTACATTATTACTTAACCCATATTGCCACGTCGCTTGTGCCACATTGGTTTTAGAAATTTTATCCTCGTAGCGGTAACGCCCAGCAGACAACTGATAACGGCTATACCCAGGTCTAATTAACTCAACCGCCGCAGTATAAGGGACAGTGAATGAACGTTTTTCCCCGTTAGCTTCTAAAATTTCTACCTCAATGTCGCCACCATATCCTGTTGGGAAAAGGTCATTAATTTCAAATGCCCCTGCTGGCACCATCACCTCACGCAGCACATTACCTTTTTGGCGAATTCGTACTCTCGCATTGCTATTAGCCACCCCACGAATCGTTGGTGCATAACCTCGTTCTGAAGTTGCCAACATACGTTCATCAGAGGCTAACTGTACCCCACGAATCGCCATACTCTCCATTAATAAACCACTGGTATAAAAATCACCAATCGTTAACTGTCCTCGTAATGCGGCAATATCCCGCTGTGCATAGGTTGCAATCGATTGATAAGGTAAACGCTGCTGATCTTGCCAACTTTGCGATCCACGATGACGAAATGCCCAACCAAACAGATTAATCCCTGCATCAATCCCCAAATAATCTTGCTTGGCTGTGCTATCACTATATTGATAGCGATAATGCGACGCATCATAACGCACAAAAGCAACAGGCACGCCATCTTGCCATTGTGCTGGCGAGATATAGCCCAGCGGGCGTTGTACAATCAAGGCTTGTGGGAGATCGACATCTAAGCGTAATTGCGACATATCAAACGCCATTTTTCCCTCAGGTACTAAGGCAAATAGCTGACACCCCAACGCAGCACTATCTTGCTCAAGCAAGGCATCTGCTTTCAAATCTAGCACAGCCAATAAAGCGTCATTTTGACATAGCACACTCTGCTTTTTCTCAGGGTGATCAACAAATTGTAAATTGACTCGTCCACGAAAATGGTTATTCAGATAAACATCTGCCAAATAGTTACCAACGGGAATCGGATTGCCATAACTAAAACGGCTAATATCAATACTCGATTTCGCACTACCGCTTAAAAAATCCGCATCAAACTCAAAGAAATCGTTTGCCTGTGCGGGGATCAAAAATTGGCTTAATAAGGCAAGCGAAACAAACACCCCAGTTTGTTTCCATCTCATTTGATTTTTCTGCGACTTTTTCATTTTTTCTATTCCGTGCTGCTATATTCGTTTCACATTTCGCTTAACGTAATGTTGCGGTACCCGACTGTTTGCCGCCAAAATCATTAATCACGCTCCAATGAACAGTCGCTTGTCCACTCACCGCACTTGACAATGGGTAGCTTACTTGTGAGAAAGGTGCCACCATATCGGCGTCTTTCGCTTTTGCTGTTTTTGCCCCTTGCTTTAGTTCAATCGTGGCATAGGTAATATAGTAAGGCGTTTTATTATTCACGATCACAACAGGCTTACCACGCTCACTTGCCACACGCCATTCCACCTGTTGATATGCCTCTTCTGCCGACATCGGTAACGATTGTGGGCGGTAAAATAGTTTGATACGGCTACGAACCGCAATTTGTAAAAAATTTGGGTTCTCTTGACGCATTTGTGCAGACGGCTTCGGCGGAATATCAAGTAAATTAAAATAGAAAATAGATTCACGATCAGTTGGTAACGGGTCGCCAGTGTAGGTAATGCGTAGGGTTTGCCCTTTATTTGCCTCAATACGAGAAAGTGGCGGTGTGATTACAAATGGGGTTTTTACTTGTTCAGGCGGTACATTCGGATCGCCGTTATCAATCCACGCTTGCGCTAATGCCGGTTTCGGGTTTTTATTCTCTAATTTAACATTAACGCTTTTTTGTTCCGCAGGATAAATCACTCGTGTCCCAAGAATTATAATACCTGCTTGCGCCATTCCCATCGGGAGCAATAACAGGAGGCAAAATAGTTTTTTCCACATAAAATTTCTAATCAACCAACAAAAACAGACTAAAAAAGAGGGCAGGTTGCCTGCCCATCAGCTAAAAAATAAAGACAAAATTATTTATACGATAAAATATAATTTACTTTACCTGTAACGTTACCCACAGCAAGGTCATTATGCGCTTTAAGTGCGTAGTACTCGAAAAAATAACGTAACGTTACAGTATTAGACATTGTGGTATATTGGTTGCTTTGTCCTTGTTGTGTCGCTGCACCATCACGTTGAATATTGATTGGAGTACGTCCGTCCATATCAACTAATTGAATTTCATACGATGCTTCTGTCGTCGTATCAGTATTCTTAATACGTCCACCTGCAGTTACATTATCATCTGCATAGAAATAGGCTTTTACTTCTGTATCCCCATTTTTCGCCGCACAATCAACCAACTCAATGGCAACTGGCGTACGTCCCGCAGTAGATCCCACACCTACAAACGCATTTTTTGATACAGTTGGTAAGGTAACCACTTTATCACCTTGGTTATCTTTTATATGGCAAGTGTTGTTGGTAACTTTACCGTTAATAGTAATAGTCCCACCTTGAACATGAGTAGTCATACCAACATTTGCAGCCATTGCTACTGAAGCAGAGAATGCACTGCCAACAAGAAGTGCTGTTAAAGCAAGTTTTTTCATTTTTGTAAAGTTTCCTTGTCTAAGTTAAACGGAGTGCAAAGTATATAAAATTCATGCGGGGGGGGGGGAAGTGATCTAGATCAAATTTTACTAATGTTAAAACTTATTAATTTAATAGATAAAAACAATTAACTGACATTTTATAGTCTAAACGAGGTAAAAAAAGGCAATTTTTTGCTAAAAAACAGAAAAACCACCCTCTAATTTGTATGCAGATGTAAACACACCTTACCTTTTCTCATCTACGGTTATTGAGAAAAATTGACAATTATTGCAGAGGTTGAGGGAGTTATTGAGGGAGGGAATTGGAGAGAAATTTCTGTTTAGGGCGGAACCAAACGCTAACATCTGTTCCCAAATCATCGTCTGAGAATTTGCTTAAATTAATTATAAATATCTCTTCGATGTCCGATTTCTAATGTCGTAATAAGTAATTCCCCATTATCAATATGGCAAATAATACGATAATCACCAACACGATAACGCCACATTCCTGATAAATTACCGACTAATCCTTTCCCTCTTTCTTTGGGATCTTCAAGCGTTTCCAATGATTTAAGGTAATTTATAATGCGTTGCGCTTGTTGAGGATTTTTCTTCGCTAGCTTGGCAAGTTGTTTTCTTGCAGTATCAGCGAACCGTACTGTCCAAATTAAGCTCATTTTCGATATCCTTTAAACTGTATGTTTTTTCCTTACCAGAACGCACCCGCTCTAATGTAGCATTCGCTAAAAGTAAATCTTCTAAGTCTTCTAAATAGATTTCTAACGCTTGTTTGACATAGAAAGATTTCGCTCGCCCAGTTTCCATCGCTAAATGATCTAAACGTTGTTGCAACTCATCAGGTAATCTTACTGTAATCGTCATAAACGTCTCCTTTTTATATGTTTTCAACTTTAAATATTCTTAACTCAAATACAACCAAAGCATTATCATCTTGTCATTATTGTAATACAAGTAATAAATGTATTTCACTACGATTATTTTTTGTAAATCACAAAACCGAAAGAAGTAAGGATAGCCAGTACTCTCAAAAATTGATAAGAATGGGGATTTTGTAAAGCGGTATAAAAATCAGTCATCATCAGGTAGTATTTGATGCTATAAATGTTCAACCAACTGTCATTTCAATCCAAGCAACGTATTAAACCTAAATTTTGTTAAAAATAACGAGATAATGAATAAATGATTTATCTTTAATGATTGCTTTTTTGCGTTGGAAACTCTATCATGCTAACAACTCTACCCTGCAAAGCAAAGTAGAGTCGGTTTGACAAGTTTACTCTTGTTGCTCATTGCTGTTACAAACAACATTGCTATTTTTAGGTGTTTCAGGTTGGCGCCCATTATCACCTTTCAATAGTAATGCGATTGTAATCAGAATGAAAAATTTTAAGATTTTTTTCATCAGATAATCACCTATATTAGGTTTATATTTAGCGCTCGCCCCACCAGAGGGCGAACGCCCCCCCAGCAACATTGTTTCACAATGAGCAGAAAAAATATAACATAAAGCCATAGTTAAATCGACTATGGCTTTTATTTTTTATGAATAAATAGACGAAGCCTCACTGTAATAGAAAATCGCCTACTCTTCGCAGGCGAAATCTAATGTAACGCTTTTATTTATTTACAGAATATGATCAAACTCCTGCCAAACTTGTTGTGGCCAAACACTCGATTGTACTTCGCCAATATGTTGTTTATGCAATAAGAACATTACCATGCGAGATTGCCCAATACCGCCACCAATCGTTTGTGGTAATTTGCCATTGATCAAATCTTGGTGCCATGTGAGCTGTAAACGATCCTCATCACCTGTAATTGCTAATTGACGGCGAAGCGCTTCTTCATTAACTCGAATTCCCATAGAAGAAAGCTCAAACGCGCTACCAAGTTGCTCATTCCACACCAGAATATCGCCGTTTAAACCTTTGTAATCGCCCTCAGATACAGTTGTCCAGTCATCATAATCAGGTGCACGCACATCATGCGGTTTGCCATCAGATAATTTGCCGCCAATCCCAATTAAAAAGACCGCACCATACTCTTTACAAATCGCGTTTTCACGTTCCTTGTCGCTCATTTCTGGGTAACGTTGCACCAATTCTTCTGAATGAATGAATGTAATTTCTTGCGGTAAGGTTGCTGGAATATGATACTGTTGTTCTACCAACGCTTCTGTTTCACGAATCGCACGATAAATTGAACGTACCGTCTCTTTTAAATACGCTAGTGTACGTTGCCCCTCTGGGATTACTCGTTCCCAATCCCATTGATCAACAAATACTGAGTGTGTGCGGTCAAGCGAATCTTCATCTGGGCGTAACGCTTTCATATGCACAAATAAACCTTCACCTGGTTTAAAATCAAAACGGCTTAAAGTATGGCGTTTCCATTTCGCTAATGAATGCACCACTTCAAATACCGCCCCTTCAATTTGTTTCACTTTAACTTGTACTGCTTTTTCTTTGCCCGAAAGATTATCTTGCATTCCATTGCCAACTTGGCTAAGGATCGGTCCTTGTACTTCAACTAACCCTAAATGTTCCGCTAATTTTGCGGTAAATGTATTCTTCACAAAGCTAATTTCTTGTTGTTGTAAAATAAATGATTTTTGCATAATAGATTCTCTTGCTAAAAAATATCGAGCATATTATTCAGCAATACAGCTAATTTTCAAAAACTTTTTTCGGTTCTCTGGCAAAATTATTAGATATTCTCTAAAAATAATAAATATTTTTAAATTTTTTCCAATTAGAGTTGTGCAGCATGATGAATTAGGACAAATTTTTCCCATAATTCATCTTGTGTTTCCTGATGTTGCGGATCACGAGTAATACAATTTGTAATCGGGCAAACTTTTTGGCAGGTTGGCGTTTCATAATGTCCCACACATTCCGTACATAATGCTGGATCAATCACGTAGATCTCCTCGCCCATTGAGATCGCTTGATTGGGGCATTCTGGTTCGCACATATCGCAGTTGGTACATTTATCAGTAATTAATAGCGCCATAATTTTATCGTTGGTTGTGAATAAAAGCGCACCTATTCTACAGACTTCTACCTGTTTTTTTAATTGTTTTTTTGTACATTTATTTTATTGCTTAAAATAAATCAGCAATTAGTCAAAATAATTTTGATCTAGACCACGCTTTTATTGTGATGAGCTGTTATAATGGAGGCGTTTTTTGCAGTAAAACCAATTCCTACCTTTGTCTAGTGAATGAAATATAGTAAATTAAATTCAAACCACTATAACAGTAACTAAACCATTACAACGACCATTCAAGTGTGTTGTAGTGATTTGACTTAAATTTACTATAAACTTTGAAAGAGGGCTTAAAATGTCAGTAATTAAAATGACCGATCTTGATCTTGCTGGTAAACGTGTGCTTATTCGTGCAGACCTTAATGTGCCTGTAAAAGAGGGTAAAATCACTTCCGATGCACGTATCAAAGCATCTCTCCCAACGATTCAACTCGCCTTACAACAAGGGGCAAAAGTGATGGTAACATCTCACTTTGGGCGTCCTACTGAGGGTGAATACAATGAAGAATTTTCTTTGCAACCTGTTGTTGATTATTTAAACAATCTTCTTGATGTGCCTGTACGTTTAGCCAAAGATTACCTTGATGGCGTTGACATTGCGCAAAATGAATTAGTGGTATTAGAAAATGTGCGTTTCAACAAAGGTGAAAAGAAAGACGCTGATGAGTTAGCACAAAAATATGCTGCACTTTGTGATGTCTTTGTTATGGACGCATTTGGTACCGCTCACCGTGCGCAAGCTTCAACTCACGGCGTTGCAAAATTTGCACCTGTTGCCTGTGCAGGTCCGTTACTTTCTAATGAATTAGAAGCATTAGGTAAAGCATTGAAAAACCCTCAACGCCCGATGGTTGCGGTTGTCGGTGGTTCAAAAGTGTCTACTAAATTAACTGTTTTAGATTCACTAGCAAAAATTGCTGACCAACTCGTTGTTGGTGGCGGTATTTCTAATACTTTCGTTGCGGCACAAGGTAATAATGTCGGTCTTTCTCTTTATGAAAAAGATTTGATCCCTGAAGCACAACGTTTAATGGCTAGCTGTGATATTCCTGTTGCAACTGATGTACGTGTTGGTAAAGAGTTTTCAGAAACTGCACCAGCAACAGTGAAAAAAGCGACCGAAGTCCTTGATGATGAAGAAATTATGGATTTAGGTGATGAATCGGCAGAAGCGATTGCTAAAATTATTCGTGGCGCAAAAACGATTCTTTGGAATGGTCCAGTAGGGGTATTTGAGTTCCCTAACTTCCGTAAAGGTACTGAAATTGTGGCGCGTGCGATTGCAGAAAGCGACGCGTTCTCTATCGCTGGTGGCGGTGATACCCTTGCAGCAATCGATCTTTTTGGTATTGCTGATAAAATTTCTTATATTTCAACTGGTGGTGGTGCATTCCTTGAATTTGTAGAAGGTAAAGTATTACCAGCAGTAGAAATTCTTGAACAAAGAGCAAAAGGTTAATCATTTTTTAGAGGGGAGTAATCCCTTCTTCTTCACTTAAAATAGGAAAATACTATGTCTAAAATTTTCGATTTCGTAAAACCAGGTGTTTTGGCTGGTGATGAAGTACAAAAAGTGTTTGAAATTGCTAAAGAAAATAACTTTGCTATTCCAGCGGTTAACTGTGTAAGCTCAAACTCTGTGAATGCGGTATTAGAAACTGCTGCACGTGTAAAAGCCCCTGTTATTATTCAATTCTCAAATGGTGGGGCATCTTTCTATGCAGGTAAAGGAATTAAATTACCTGAAGGACAACGTGCTGATGTACTTGGTGCCATTGCTGGGGCAAAACACGTTCACGCCTTAGCAGAACATTATGGTGTGCCAGTAATTCTACACACTGACCACGCTGCGAAAAAATTACTGCCTTGGATTGATGGCTTACTTGCAGCAGGCGAAAAACATTTTGCTGAAACAGGTAGACCTTTATTCTCATCTCATATGCTTGATCTTTCAGAAGAACCATTAGAAGAAAATATCGAAATTTGTAAGCAATACCTTGCTCGTATGGACAAAATGGGCATGACCTTAGAAATGGAACTAGGGATTACTGGCGGTGAAGAAGATGGTGTTGATAATTCTGATCGTGATCCAATGGAACTATATTCAAAACCTGAAGAGATCGATTTAGTTTATACTGAATTATCAAAAGTGAGCTCACGTTTCACCATTGCGGCTGCGTTTGGTAACGTACACGGCGTTTATAAACCAGGTAATGTAAAACTTACCCCAGTTATCTTGAAAAAAGGTCAAGACTACATCAAAGCAAAACATAATTTAACAGCGGATAAACCAGTTTCTTATGTTTTCCATGGCGGTTCAGGTTCAACACATGAAGAAATTCAAGAAGCAGTTTCTTACGGTGTGGTGAAAATGAATATTGATACCGATACCCAATGGGCAACTTGGAATGGTATTTTACAATACTACAAGAAAAACGAAGCTTACTTACAAGGTCAATTAGGTAACCCTGAAGGCGCTGATTCACCAAATAAAAAATATTACGATCCACGCGTTTGGTTACGTAAAGGTGAAGAATCAATGATCGCGCGTTTAGAAGAGGCGTATAAAGATTTAAATTGTTTAGACGTTCTCTAATAAATTCGTTTTCTGTTATCTTTCGCCCCTGTTTTGCAGGGGCTTTTTCTTAGTTAGTCTTATTATGCTTAAATCCACTTCAGTTGCGACAAACTCCCCGACTTCGCTAAAAAAAGTAACCTTTGCATTTCTGTTTATTGCCTTTCTAACAGGGATTGGCTCTGCTTTTCAATTACCCGTACTAAGCCTGTTTTTAGCCAAAGAGGTTCAAGTTTCTTCATTTTTGGTTGGGACCTTTTTTGCTGTGAATGCGTTGGTCGGTATCATATTGGGACAATGGATCGGTTATTTTTCTGATCGACTAAGCGATCGGCGTTCTCTGATTTTATTCTGCTGTATCCTCGCGGCAGGGGGTTACGTGATTTTTGCGTATAGCCGTAATTACTGGCTATTACTCACGTTGGCAGTAACCCTATTTGGTTTAGGTTCTGCCTCAAATCCACAAATTTTTGCGTTCGCGCGTGAGTATGCCGACCGTAAACAACGGCAAGCCGTGATGTTCATGTCTATTATGCGCGCACAAATTTCCTTAGCTTGGATTATTGGTCCGCCATTAGCGTTTTGGTTAGCCATCAATAAAGGCTTCACATTCCTTTTTTTATTAGGGGCTGCGACTTTTTTGTTGAGTGGCGCTTTTGCACGTTTTCTCTTACCAAAACTCAGCGAGCAAAGAAAAACCGCGAAAACCACAACATTGCCACAAGCGCCACAACAAAATAAGCGCTCCGTGATTTATCTAGCCTTAGCATTAATCTTTATTTTTAGTTGTAATAGTATGTATTTGATTAATATGCCGTTATACATTACAACACAACTCCATTTACCAGAAAATTTAGCGGGGGTTCTAATGGGAACGGCTGCTGGACTAGAAATTCCTGTAATGCTGCTAGCTGGGTGGTTAAGTAAATTTGTTGCAAAAAAACATTTAATGCTCTGTGCATTACTCTGTGGGATTGTGTTCTATCCTTTGTTATTAATCACCACATCAATATGGGGGTTAATTTGTTTACAACTATTAAATGCGATTTTAATTGGTATTTTAGCCACGATTGGACTCACCTATTTTCAAGATCTTATGCCAACACAGTTAGGCTCAGCCACCACATTATTTACCAATAGTGCAAAAAGTAGCTGGATTCTAGGCGGACCTATTGCTGGGTTAATTGGTGATATTTATAGCTATTATGATACGTTTTATTTTTGTTCGGTTTTAACCTTTATTTCACTTTTTTGTTTATGGAAAGTGAGGAGTGTTTAAGAATTTTTAGATTGGAATCTCAGTTTATTGATAAAGTTATATTTATTAATTTTTTGGATTATTTTTCACTTAAATTAAGATTTAGGTTTCGCCCTAAAGGGCGCCCCACTTTTTTTTGCTCGTGCAAAGAAAAGTGGGCAAAAAAAAGCACGCCCTAGTGCCTTGCTATTTCCTCATTCCGTCAAGATTTTTCGGGCGGCAAAAAACTGATATTTTTCTTCGCACGGCTCAGAAAAATTAGACGTTTTTTGCCTAAAAATCTTTCCTACATTCGGGCAAGGCACAAGGGAACCCATTGATTATTTTATCAAACTCTTACTTAAATCTAGATTTGCCACAGCCTGAAACTCCCAAGAGAAATCTCCTCCACTCCCACCAAATATTAATAAGGATCCAATCCTAATACTTTTCTACCATTCACGCTGGCAATATCAACCATCGCTTCTAAATGTGGGAAACGACAGCCTGCGGATAATAAGCTGAGTTCTTGCCACATATCGCCCTCACATAATGGCACCATATAATCACAGATATTATCTGTACCAATCGCTACAGTGATTCCCTCTGGGATCATTTCATCTGCTGGGGTTAATGCATTATGGAACGGCATTAAATCTTCTTTACGGTTACTGTCGATCCACGCCATTGGACAAGCAATCATCATCATCTTCGCTTGACGCATTTTTTCATACAGCTGATAACGATATTCTCTTGAATGCGCACCAATCGAAATCCCATGAATTGCCACAACACGCCCTTGCATTCCATGTTCAATCGATTTATCACAAAGCTGCTCTGTTTCTTTTTCGCGTGGTGTATTAAATTGATCGACATGGACGTGTAACATTTTGCCGAGTGATTTCGCTTTATCCATTAAGATATCCATAGCTTCTAATCCTTTGCCATAATCTAATTCATCTCGATATGGCAACCCACCAATGATATCCACCATTTCTGAACCAAGATCAAACCAGTATTTTGCCACAGGATCAATGACCCCTTTTAAGGTTTGATTGGCAAATTTTAAAACGATGTCATTCTTATAAACTTCTCGTGCTTTATGCGCGGCAATAATCGCACGATCTTCACAAATGGGATCAATATCAACAAAGGTGCCAAATGCGGTTACCCCCTGGGCAATCATTAACTCAATCGCTTGGCTAAAACGTGCATAATAATCTTCAACAGAAGAACTGCGTTTCACTTCATCAACCAAATCCCATTTTTGCTGCAAATTACTATTGTGATAAATGTGCATTTTTTCAGGGGTCATGGTAAATGCACGATCAGCGTGTGCATGAGAATTGACCCAACCGCCTTTTTTAATAATTTCATCACGCACATAGGCTTTAAACGTACGAATATGGTTCATTGAGTTTGCTCCAGTTTTGAGTTAATTCACGTAACAACAGACGCTGGAAGGTAAATTGCAGGCAAAAAAAAATCCTCAATAATGAGGATTTTCAAAATAAATAACAAACAATAATGGGCTAGATTTTACTCCCTGTGAGTAACTCGCTTGTTCCAAACTGTTTGTTGAATAACTTTGCATCTTTTATCTTTCCAGTGTAAGCACTGGAGGCGCAGTATAAAGACTATTCAAGTAAAACTCAACCGTTTTAATCGAATTATTTTTAACCAATCACGCCTTGTAAGAAGATGATAAAAATAATCACAGGAATCACCACACCTAACAAAACGCGTAATCCAGCAATCAAAACAGTATTTGTTGTCCCTAACTGGCATTTGATTTTATCCCAACGCCACCAAGCGACAAACAGCGTTAAAAATATTTCACCTAACGGCATTAAAATATTTTGCGTTAATTTATCTAATGCATCAAAAATGTTATAGCCAAAAATCGTATACTGCTGCCAATCTCCTAATGACAATGACGCTGCAATACCTAATAAAAAGAACAAGGCAAAGGAAATGATGCCTGCTTTCAGGCGGTGCATGTTAAATTCGTCAATTAAGAAACTCACTAATACTTCCAGTAACGAGATGGAAGACGTTAGCGCCGCAACCAATAATAAGGCAAAAAATAAACTCGCTAACCAATGCCCAAATGGCATACTTGCAAATACGGCTGGCATAGTAATAAAGGTTAGCCCTGGTCCTGCACCTGGTGCAAAACCAAAGGCAAATACGGCTGGCAACACCATTAAACCAGATAAAACGCAAGTTAATAGTGTCAATAAAATCACCCATACCGAAGAACTCACTAACTTCGCCTCTGGCCCCACATAGGAGCCATAGGTAATCATAATGCCAATGCCCAATGATAAGGAGAAAAAAGCCAAACCTAAGGCTTCTAACCACGTAGTACCACTAATTTTGCTAAAATCAGGTAACAAGAAAAATTTAATTCCCTCAATCGCTCCAGGTAAAGATACTGCTCGACCAATCAAAACCAGCATTAAAATTAATAAAACTGGCATTAAATATTTTGAAATACGTTCAATGCCTTTCTCCACACCAGAAACAACGGTGAATAAGGTAAGAAAACCAAAGATGAAGTGGTAAATTAACGGCTGCCAAGGGTTGGTAATAAAATCAGTAAACAAGCTCTCGTTCATTGTTGGATCCGTTGAGCTGGCAATATTTCCTGTTAATGATTTGACTAAATACGCCACTGTCCAGCCACCAACCACACTGTAAAAAGAGAGAATAAAAAAGGCAACTAATACGCCCATTATCCCTATAATTGCCCATTTTTTATTACCTAATTTACGAAATGCGCCTATTGGTCCTAAATGTGTTGCTCGTCCAATCGCCATTTCAGTAGACATTAAAATTAAACCTAACGTTAAACAAATCAGTAAATAGATTAATAAAAAAGCACCACCACCTTGTGTCGCTGTTACATAGGGGAATTTCCATACTGCTCCAAGACCGATTGCTGATCCTGCTGAAGCCAAAATAAAACCTAAGCGTGATCCCCATTGTGAACGCACCATAAAATAATCCTCAAAATATAAATATAAAAATTGAAAAAATAACAAACTGGCAAATGATGATAGCACACCTTTTTATACGCCTATTGACTTGCAGTTATGTTATAAAGGCGCTAGAGTTTCAACTTTGCCGAAAAAATGTGGCACATTATACCCGATCACTCTTGAATTAAAATAAATAACAATGAAAGACAGTACTTTGATCAATCTTTTCCTTGATGACCTTTGGTTAAGCAAGAATTTATCGCAAAACACTATTGCGAGTTATCGCTCTGATTTAAAGTTTTTTAGCCAATGGCTGGAACAACAGCAGTCCAATTTACAACAGGTGCAATATTTGGATCTTCAATCATTTCTTGGCGAACGACTAGAACAGGGTTATAAAGCAACCAGTTACGCACGAATGCTCAGTTCATTGCGCAAATTATTTCAGTATCTCTATCAGGAAAAATATCGTGCAGATAATCCTTGCGCCTTACTTTCTTCCCCAAAACTCCCTGCACGTTTGCCAAAATATTTAACAGAAAGTCAAGTAACGGATTTATTAAATACGCCTGCGACAGAGGATCCATTAGAATTACGTGATAAAGCGATGTTGGAGTTACTCTATGCAACAGGATTACGGGTAACAGAATTAGTAACCTTGACGACAGATAATATTAATTTACAGCAAGGTGTAGTGCGGATTATCGGCAAGGCGGATAAAGAACGGCTAGTACCAATGGGCGAAGAAGCTAGCTATTGGATACAACAATTTATTTTGTATGGTCGTACAACACTCTTATCTGGGCAAAGTAGTGATATTTTATTCCCCAGTCGTCGTGGTACCTTAATGACTCGACAAACGTTTTGGCATCGCATTAAACACTACGCCACCCGAGCCAATATTGATACCGATAAATTATCGCCGCACGTATTACGTCATGCTTTTGCCACTCACCTCGTCAATCACGGGGCAGATTTGCGAGTCGTGCAGATGTTGCTGGGACATAGCGATCTTTCTACTACGCAAATTTACACACACGTTGCAAAAGAGCGCTTGAAGCAACTCCATGCCCATTACCACCCTCGTGGATAAACGTTTTGCTCCAGATGAATAAATGAAATTTTACTGATAACGAATTAAGGAGTACGAATAGCTTTGATATTACTCCTGAGACTGCTTGGTAAAAATAAAAACGCAAGCCCCACCATCACAGCCATTCCCCAGAAAGCATAGCTTGGTGAATAAGCATATAACGTACCAGATAAAGCAGTGAATAATGCAACTGCAATACAACTGCTTAGCCCATTATACAAAGCTTGTAATTTCGCAATATGGCTATCTGGCTGTGATGCGATATAACGCACGGTAGCAAAATGGGCGACTGCATAAGTTAACGCATGAAGCGTCTGTAAAATCGCAAGTTGTACAAACCCTGTCATTAACGGGAAACAACACCAACGAATAATGGCAGCAGTGATACTTAAGAAAAATAAAGCTGTAATATTCCAATGTTTAAATAACTTAGAAGCAAAGAAAAATAATACGACTTCTGCGACTACCGAAATCCCCCATAACCAACTGGTGGTTTGAATCGTTATTCCTTGTGAGAGCCAATAAAGCGTACCATAGGCATAATAAGCACCATGCGATCCTTGTATTAATGAAGCTGCAACCAATAAACGCAAGGTATTGGGTTCTTTTAATAACGCTCGATAGCTAACTGTCTGGCGTGCCGCTTGTGTGATGGTGGATTGAGGTAAAATGGTAGGTGCAGGTAAATGCAACAATGTATAAACAACTAACAAGGCAGCTAACACCCAAATAATCGAATGATTCCCCAAATAACTGATAAGGCTACCAAAACAAACAACTCCAACCACAAATCCTAATGATCCTGTTAGCCTAACTCGCCCATAATCTAAACCAATTTGTCGATGCCAAATGCTTGCTAGGCTATCTTGTAAAGGCATTCCCGCGCCATTTAGTACACTAAATAGGCTAAACAAAATAAAAATGAATAAGAATGAATGCCATTGTGTCGCACTCATTCCCATTGCCAAAATCATCACGGCTGAACCAAAGGCTAAATAGCGTAATAATGTTGGCAAATAAGCGGTATCTTTAATCCGACTCGAAAAAAAGAGCCCACCAAAAAAGCGAAATAAATATGCAAACGCTAATAATAAAGCAATGTTTTCATCAGAATAGGATTGTGCTTGTAGCCAAACTGGCATTAATGGCATAAACACACCATAAGCACAAAAGTAACCAAGATAATTCAGAACTAACCAATACTCTGAACGGATTTTAATCAAAATAATTTCTCCATTTCTTCTGCACGCTCAATCGCTGCTTGCATTGCTTGCTTCACGGTTGCTTCAAGATTTTGTTGTTGGAACACATTAATCGCCGCAGCCGTTGTACCACCTTTTGAAGTAACTTGTTGCCTTAATATTTCCAGTTCAGTTTGTGGATTCGCAATCACCATTTCCGCTGCGCCTAACGCGGATTGTTGCACTAATAAACGTGCTTGCTGCTCGGTTAATCCCATCTCAAGCAAGGCTTTTTGCATACTTTCCATAAATAAGAAAAAATAAGCAGGACTACTGCCTGATGCCGCAATAATGGTATTAATATCTGCTTCGTTTTCTACCCAACACACTTGCCCTACTGCGGCAAAGAGATCTGACGCATAGCGTTTAAATTCTGGCGTTACACTACTTGTGGCAAATAATCCTGACATACCTTTAGAAATTAACGCGGGGGTATTTGGCATCACACGCACAAATTGGGTTGCGGTTGGTAAAAAACGTTGCAATGCACTGACAGAAATCCCCGCAGCAATCGAAATAATCCATTTATTGCTCAAATCAAGATGAGCAAATGCTTGGCACGCCTCTTCCATATTTTGCGGCTTTACTGCCAATAAAATCACATCAGCATATGGTATCGCTTCTGTTGCACTCAACGTAGTAAAAACCCCTCGCTCATTAAACGCATGGTGCTTATCTGGATTATGTTCACAAACGCGAATATTTTCTGCCACATACCCCTTTGCTAGTAAACCAAACACAATGGCACTCGCCATATTACCGCCACCAATAAACGCAATCTTTTTCTGTTGCATAGGATTTCTCTCTTAATCAAGTTACAATAGCTTCCGCTGTCTGCAGCGTATAATAATACAAACAAAAGGAAACGCCTATGTACTGGTTCAAAAATATTCTGGTTTACCGTTTAACTAAAAAACTAGATTGGTCATTAGACGCTTTACAAAATAATCTAGCGCAACATCAATTCACGCCTTGTGGTTCGAGTGATCAAAGCAAATTTGGTTGGCAAGCACCATTAAACGAAAGTGAGCTACTGCATTTTAGTGTTGGTGGGCAAATTCTGTTAGTTGCCCATCGGGAAGAGAAAATTTTACCCAGCAATGTGGTGAAAGAAGCATTAGATAATCGCGTACAAGCATTAGAAGCCGCACAACAACGAAAACTCAAGAAAAGCGAGAAACAAGCGTTAAAAGATGATGTCGTGGCAACCTTATTAACCCGTGCATTTAGTCGCCATCAACGTACCGCATTATGGATTGATAGTGCCAATGACTTAATTTATATCGATGCCGCTTCCAGCAAGCGAGCAGAAGATGTTTTAGCATTATTAAGAAAATCACTCGGTTCGCTGCCTGTGATCCCATTTGCTTTTGCAAAAGAATTACCTATTACTATGACCAACTGGTTACTTAACGATGAATTGCCACAATGGCTGACCTGTTTAGAAGAGGGCGAATTTAAAGATTTAGATACTGGCTCAAGTATCCGCTGTAAAAATCAAGATCTCTATGAACAAGATATTCAAGGGCATTTAACTGCTGGCAAAGTGGTAACAAAATTAGCGCTAGAGTGGGAAAATCATTTCTCATTTGTACTAAATGAAGATGCGTCATTGAAACGGGTTAAATTTGCCGATGTTGTGAAAGAAAAAAATGATGATATTCTGAAAGAAGATGTCGCCCAACGCTTTGATGCCGATTTTGTATTAATGACTGGGGAAGTCTCGCTATTTATGCAAAATTTAATTGAGTTGCTAGGGGAAAGGCAGATTAATTAGAGATAATCATCTACTTTTACTGTATTCTTTCTAGTTATCGCATTAATATTAAAGATAGTCGTGCCATCATTTTAATAATAATTGGAGTAAATATGATTACTGAGCAAGAAAAAATCAAAAGACGTAACGAGGTTGAGTATGCGAAAGCAAGTGTCGGATTAGAGGGAATTTATTTATCTGATCAACTCTTAGCTATTTCTGAAGAGTATATTCAAGGAAAACTAACAAGCCAAGAATATACAAATAAACTATTAAAAACCATTAATAGTAATTAAATTTATGAATCCATATGATACTGATCACAAAAAGAAAGAAATAAGATCTTTTGTAAGAATCCGTGAATTATCTAATACTCCGATTAAAGGTAAATTTAATTTAACGCATTTGACAAAGATTAATGCATATATTTTTCAAGATAGTTCCGATATTGCGGGAAAATTCAGAGATGAAGTCATTCACGGAAAACATTGGCAAAAAGAACGTAATTATAAAGGGTTTGGGAAAATATTGGTTTCTTACAGCAGAATGACTACAGAAGATATTCTCACATTAAAAAAACTATTAAACAGTATTGATATGAATAAGTTAAAAAGATTAAATAAAGCGGATTTTGCAAAAGAAATTACTAACTTATATCAGCAACTAGATTATATTCACCCATTTCCTGATGGTAATAGCAGAACATTAAGGGAATTTACTCGTCTATTATCTGAAGAGTGCGGCTACAAACTAGACTGGTCAAAAGCCAAGCAGAATGAACTCTATCTAGGTCGAGATTATGAAGTAAACAATATAGCTATTGCAAAATCAACCGATCCTACTTTAGTTGAAAGATTACAAGACGAAAATAAGGCTATTCTAGCTCACAAACAATATAAACCACTGCAATCTCTCATTTCTGATTTACTCACAAAATTATAGAAAATTCATTTATACAGTTAGGTTTTTGTGAGCGTTCGCTATTCCCTAACCATCATTTCCTATTGAATGCTACTTCCCCATATTTACCAATAAAACGGACTTCTGGAGATAACTGCACCGCAAATTTCTCCGCTACACATTGACAAATATAGTGTGCTAATGCCACTACATCTTGACCAGTAGCATTCTGTTTATTAATGATGACTAAAGCTTGTTTTTCGTGTACGGCTGCCCCGCCGATCTGATAACCTTTCAAACTGCATTGATCAATTAGCCAACCCGCAGCCAGTTTTATATTGCCATCAGGTTGCGGATAATGTGGGATTGTTGGATATTGTGCGAATAAAGATTGAAATACTGCTGCCGAAATCACAGGATTTTTAAAGAAACTACCTGCACTGCCAATCTCTTTTGGATCAGGTAATTTACTTTGGCGAGTTTGGCATACTGCTTGAAAAACTTCCAGTGGTGTAACGGTATCTGCTGCAAGCTGGGACAAATTGCCATAACTCAACACAGGTTGCCACTGTTTAGCAAGTTTAAAATTCACCGCAATAACAGCATATCCGTTGGCATAACGATGTTTAAAGACGCTTTCTCGGTAACCAAACTCACATTGCGAACGACTTAAAGTAAACTGTTTGCCCGTTGCTAATTCCACCACCTCAACAGAGTGGCAAATATCTTTTAACTCAACGCCATAAGCGCCGATATTTTGTACTGGAGCTGAGCCCACGCACCCAGGGATTAATGCCAGATTTTCGAGTCCACCAATATTTTTTGCAACGCAAGCTTGCACAAATTGATGCCAATTTTCCCCTGCTTTGACGTGAAAATAGTGATATTTATCGTCTTGTTGATATTCAATGCCTCGCAAGCGATTTAATAACACTACGCCTGCAAAATCTTCAACAAATAGCACATTACTGCCTTCGCCTAATAATAAGAGTGGAATTTGCTGTTGTTGCTTCTCTTGCCAAACCTGACAGAGCTCTTCAACTTGATCGATTTGTAGAATTTGTTGCGCTTGTGCTGCAATGCCAAAGGTATGATAAGGTTGTAAATGCGTACCAAGATCCTGCATAATTTATCCAAGTAAAATAATCAACCAAACTAATCCACAAGTTACCATTGCCACAAACACTGCTGCTGAACCGAGATCTTTCGCCCGTCCAGAAAGTTCGTGATACTCTTTGCCCACACGATCAACGATAGCCTCTAAACCACTATTCAACAGTTCAATCGCAAATACCATCAACACGGAAACGACCATTAAAGCAATCTCAATTTTGCTTTTGCCTAGAACAAACGCGAGAGGAATTAAAATAATTGCCGCGCCAACCTCATGGCGAAACGCAGCTTCGTATTTAAATGCGGCACGCAAACCTTGCATTGAATATTTCGCTGCTTTAAAGAAGTGCGTTAACCCAGTATATTTCTGCATATCTATCCTTTAATTGGTGATCCGTTTTGCTTCGATCACATCATCTAATTTTGCTAATCTTGAGAGAATCTTACTTAACATTTGCACATTGTTCAGTTCAATCTGCATATCAATCGTTGCGATTTGCCGTTTGGTATCACTGCGGCTACTGACCCCTAAAACACTTACCTTTTCATTGGCTAATACAGTCGTAATATCTCGCAATAAACCATTACGGTCGCTAGAAATAATCCGAATGCCCACATGAACACCACAAGAATAACTATCTCCCCATAACGCTTCCACCACTCGCTCAGGATTCGCCGCTTGTAATTCTGCTAATTGTTCACAATCGGAACGGTGAATGGAAATGCCTCGCCCTTGCGTAATATAACCGACAATATCATCACCTGGAATCGGCTGACAGCAACGCGCGATATGATGCATTAAATTCCCTACACCTTCAACGATCACTTGCCCTTTTTTCTTCTCTTTTTGTTGTTGGCTGTGATTAGCTGATTTATTTGAGATGTGTTTTAGTATTTCTTCATCAATCTCTTCAACTGAGGGTTTTAATAACTTACTTTGCAGAAAATTAATCAGTTGATTTAATTTAATATCGCCACCACCAATTCCCGCATAGAGATCCTCTAAATTACGTAAGTTATAGCGAGGTAGGGCATATTGTTCGATTTGTTTTTGCGTCAATCCAATACGATTCATCTCGCTTTCGAGCATTTCTCGCCCAGCTGGAATATTTTTATCTCGATCTAATTTTTTGAACCACGCATGAATCTTCGCTCTTGCCCGTGCCGTATGCACAAAGCCTAAATTTGGGTTAAGCCAATCTCGACTTGGGTTTGGATTTTTTTGTGTGATGATTTCAATCTGGTCGCCCATCTGTAATTGATAGGTAAATGGCACTATTCTTCCTGCCACTTTTGCCCCAATACAACGATGACCAATTTCACTATGAATCGAATAGGCAAAATCCAATGGGGTTGAACCAGTTGGTAAGTCAATCACTTCACCTTTCGGCGTAAACACATACACCCGATCATCAAAGACCTGGCTACGCATTTCTGCCAATACTTCACCAGAATCCGCTAAATCATCTTGCCACGCTAACAATTTACGCAGCCACGCAATCTTCTCTTCATAACCGCTTCGTCCTGCACCAGCACCCTCTTTATATTTCCAGTGTGCCGCGACGCCTAACTCCGCATCATCGTGCATTTTTTGCGTACGAATTTGTACTTCAATCGGCTTGCCACCTTGCCCTAAAACCACCGTATGGATCGATTGATATCCATTAGGTTTAGGGTTGGCAATGTAATCATCAAACTCTTTAGGAAGATGTTTAAAGTGTGTATGTACGATACCCAATGCGGCATAACAATCCTGCAATTTTTGCACGATCACCCGCACTGCTCGTACATCATAGAGATCGCCAAACGCGAGATTTTTTTTCTGCATTTTGCGCCAAATACTATAAATATGTTTTGGTCGCCCATACACTTCCACATCACAAATACTTTCTTGCAAATAGCCTGTTAACTCTTGTACAAAATCTTGGATATATTGTTCGCGATCTAGACGGCGTTCATGTAATTGATTAGCAATATGACGGTATTGCGCAGGGTGTAAGTAACGGAAGCAGTAATCCTCCAGCTCCCATTTTAATTGCCCAATACCTAAACGATTTGCCAAAGGGGCATAAATGTTGGAACACTCTTTCGCTGCAAGGACTTTATCTTCCTCACTCACCCGACTATCCGCAGTGCGCAAGAAAGTAATGCGCTCAGCTAACTTGATCACAACACAGCGGAAATCGTCCACCATCGCCAACAACATACGGCGAATATTATCAATTTGCACACTATCCGCCCCTCGATGGGTATTCAGTTGGCGGATATTATCCATCTCAAATACGCCTCGCACTAAACGTTCAATCGTTTTATTAAATGTTTCGCCAAGCTCTGCTAAAGAAAGGATTTCATTTTCAACAAATGGGAAGAAAAAGGCTGCAACTAAGGTACTATCGTCCATATTTAATTCTGTCAGGATAGAAACCATTTCGACACTGCTAGAAAGAATATCTTTCGCATATTCTGTATGTTCAACTTTCGGCTGGAGGTATTGCCAAGCTTCCGTCAGGGCAGTTTTAGCACGTGGCGTGATTGCCAATGTATTTAGCCATTCATCAAAAACAAAACCGTTTAAATCTTTTAAATGTGTTTCTCTTACTGCAACCATCTTCCTGTTCCTGTATTTTGATTGTGTCTAAATTTTCAGCAACGCTAAATAATAATATTTGTTCTCATAGCGCGGTTATACGATAAACATAGAAAAATTTCTTACATTCAAATCCTTATCACTGCAAATATACTACTGTAAAAACTGATATTCTCACAACAGATAATATCCTTGTCATAAACGCGTCTAATATAGACACTGAATAATTCCTGATGTTTCGTTCCCGATAACGAATTCATTTACTATTTCTCTTTTTTCTCTATTACTGGCGGATATTTATTTTCAAATAATATTAATAATTTTAGTAATCTTTGGTCTAAAAAAGTTAATGCCTGTTCTCTTATATTGGTCGGAATACCATAATATGCTTCGGCAACGCCACCACAGATTGCTGCTACGGTATCACTATCTCCCCCAATGGATATTGCATTTCTTATCGCATCTTCAAAACAAGTTGACTCAAAAAATGCTTGCAACGCTTGCGGTACCGTTTCTTGGCAGGTTTCATTGAACTGATATGTCTCGCGAATTTCATCTAATGTAAAATCCATCGGGTAGTAGTGCTGATGAATATATTCTTTGATCGCCAAGAGAGGCGTTCCTGTTTTAGCAAGATAAATCGCAACTGCCGTTGCCTCGGCGCCTTTTATTCCTTCTGGGTGATTATGGCTCACCTCGGTAACCAATCGTGAAAGCAGCTTTGCTTCTTCAAGGCTATTAGCAACAATACCCGCTGCACTAACTCTCATTGCGGCGCCATTGCCATAACTGTTATATGGCTGTGGGTTATCCGTAAAAATCCAACCATAAAAACTACCGCCATATCCACAATTTGGATAATGTCTTCCTATGCTTTGCATATAGGTAACAGTGTTTTCTGACAGATCGCTATAATCAGGCTTACTGACCAATATTGCCTGTGCAATCGCAAGACTCATAATGCTATCATCGGTTGGAAAACACTTAGCAGTAAAGAGTTCAAACACCTTACTTCTATGATTATTCCATTCAAAACGAGAGCCAACAATATCACCAATAATTGCCCCTAACATCTCTTTCTCCTTAGTTATCTTTATAACGTTATCATTCAACACGTAATAAGAAAATTAACATCATCAATATGATGACGAATTAACTGTTTTTGACAGCAAAACCATTGTTTCGATATGCCCCGTTTGTGGAAACATATCAATCATGGCACATTTCACTAAACGATAGCCATTGTCCACCAAAATCGTCGCATCACGCACTAATGTTGCAGGACTGCAAGACACATAAAGCATTTTTTCAGGTTGTAATTCAATGATATGGTCTAAGGCAAATAATGCCCCAGCACGCGGTGGATCAAGCAACACTTTATTAAATTTTTCTTGTGCCCATGCTTTATCCGCAAAAGAGGCGGCTAAATCTGTTTGGTAAAAACTCACATTTTGCAGACCATTTTGTGCGGCGTTGGCGGTTGCTTTTACTACCATTTCTGCCACGCCTTCAATACCAACAACATGAGCGGCTTGCTTCGCTAAAGGTAAACTAAAATTGCCCATGCCACAGAACAGATCTAATACGCGATCTTCTACGGTTAATTCCAACCATTCTAATGCCGTTGCAACCATATGTTGATTGATTGTTGGATTGACTTGAATAAAGTCTCGCACATCAAAATAGAGCTTGATTTCACCCAGTTGGTAATAAGGTGATTGTGTTGTCTTCGCAATAATTTCATTTTCTGTTGTACTAATAAACAGCATTACCGAATACTTTTCCGCAAACGCCATTAGCTGAGCCATATCCTGTGCAGAAAGTTCCCCTAAATGACGCAATAACATTGCAACCCCATTATCTGCCGCGACCAATTCAATATGTCCTAACTGCTTCGGTTGTTGCCATTGTTGAAATAACTGCCGTAATGGCGATAAAAGTTGTGATAACTGTGGTACTAACACAGCACAGTGATCAATTTCAACTAATTGATTGCTCTGTTGCTGGCGAAAACCAAATTGAATAGTTTTGCTCTCATGAGAAAAATCCAAGCTTATTCTCGCACGACGGCGATATGCCCATTCATTATCGGCAATCATTGGTTTAATTTGCAAATCTGGGGCGATTTTATGTAATTGGCGCAATAATGCTGCTTGTTTTGCGGTACGTTGGGTATCAATATGAATATGTTGCATCTGACAACCACCGCACTGCGCATACCAAGGACAACGCGGATCTTGTCTAAGCGGAGAACGATTTTGCCATTTTATAGCTTTACCAATCCCGTATTGGCGTTTCTCTTCTTTTATCTCAAACTGCACGTTTTCGTCTGGCAACGCATTCTCAATAAACCACGTTTTACCATTCAATTTAGCAATGCCAAGTCCTTGATAATCAAGTGCCTCAATGGTGGCAATTTGCTGTTTTCTTTTTACTGTTGTCTTTGTTGGCGTACGATAAAACAGAACCATAATTCATTCGTTAGGATATAAAATAGTTAAATGTTGTTGGAATAATTCTCGACTTTTCAATGGCTTATTACCTAAATAAGGTTTTAATGCCAAACGAGTAAAACGCTTTGCTGCTTGTAGCGTCTCTTTGTCGGTAAATTCTAATTTGGCAAAAGCGAGTAAATCTCGACCATAGAAGGTTAAATTATTGCGTAATAATGAAGCAATAAAGCCTTTTTCTTCACGATATTGATAAGTCATCTGAGCAGTTACCTGTTCACCACTCCCTGCACAATGCTCAAAATCAACCCCATATCCCAGCGATTTCAGTAGCATAAATTCAAAACGGCGCAAAACAGCTTCCACTTGATCGCCATGTGTTGCCAATCCTGTTAAACAGCGCAAATATTCTTCAAATAACTCAGGATACGCTGTTTCATGTTCTAATGTTCTTGCTACTAATTCGTTCACATAAAAGCCACTATATAAAGCGACCGTTTTCATTGGCAAGGTAACCGAAATGGCTTCCGCTTTCGTTAGGATTTTTAGTTGTCCGCGACCACTCCAACGCAATAACAACGGGGTAAAGGGCTGCAAAAGACTTTTTAATGGCGAACGTTTTGCTCTCGCCCCTTTAGCCAATAAGGTTAGACAACCATAACTTTCCGTAAAGACATCTACTAATAAACTGGTTTCGCTATATTCTCGGCGATGTAAGACGAATCCCCTTTGCCAACTGTCGATAAGCCACCTCTCATGCGCTGCCTTTACTGAAAAATACGATTATTCTAACAAACAATCATAATTCTCTACTAATTCTTCTTCATTATCCTTAGTAAAAATTGATAAGATAACGCCCAAGTAATTCAAACAATAAATAGACATCAAGATGAAACAATATAATAAATTACGTATTGAATGGGACTGCCGTCGCGGTATGTTAGAACTTGATAAAATGATTATGCCATTTTATCAAAATGTATTTGATCACTTATCTGAAGAGCAAAAAGACACCTTTATTGAACTGTTAACCTATACCGATCCCCAGCTCTTTCGTTGGTTAATGAATCAAGAAAAAGCGCCAACTCAACCACTACAAGCGATGGTTGACTTGATAAAACAGAAACTATCCTCATTTTGATCTGCTTAATCAGCAAAAATTTATTAAAATTTTTTGAACTTTTAGCAAAAATCGAACTCTAACGCTTCGGTGCATTTCTTGCTGTAACAACAAGGAAGCTGTTAGATTAAATGAATTAATGGAGATTTCACTTACATGAGTGAAGAACTAACAGACCAAAATTTAGTTGAAAAAGCGCAGCAAGGTGATAAAAAAGCGTTTAATTTGTTGGTCGCTCGTTATCAAAATAAAGTCGCAGGCTTGTTAACACGTTATGTATCAGCAAATGATATTCCTGATGTTGTTCAAGAAACGTTTATTAAAGTTTACCGATCTTTAGAATCGTTTCGTGGAGAAAGCGCTTTTTATACATGGGTTTATCGCATCGCCGTGAATACTGCGAAAAATTATCTGATGTCGCAAGGTAGACGACCTCCAACAGAAGATGTATTAGCGGAAGATGCAGAAAGTTACGAAATAGGTTCAAGATTACGTAATATTGATACCCCAGAAAATTTAACCTTATCAGATGAGTTAAAAGAAATTGTGTTTAAAACGATTGATTCTCTTCCCGATGAGTTAAAAACTGCTATTACATTACGTGAACTTGAAGGCTTGAGTTACGAAGAGATTGCCGAGATAATGGATTGTCCTGTTGGTACAGTGAGATCGAGAATTTTTAGAGCACGAGAATTCATTGAAAACCAATTAGCGCCATTGATGAAATATTAGGATAAATGAAAGGGTGGAAAATTATGCAACACAAAGAACAACTTTCAGCTTATATAGATGGTGAAAAAGTCAGTCAAGACTTCCTTGATACACTTTGCCAAGATCCAACATTACAAAAAAGTTGGTCTACTTTACATCTAGCCCGTGCTGTAATACGTAATGAAAGTAGTGCGATATTGGATTCCTCTTTTACTGAAAAAATGGCGAAATTAATCGAAGATGAACCAGCAATCCAATTACAAGAACAACCATTGCCAGAAAAAGTTGAGCTTCCTAACCCATCTCTTTTTGCTAAAACGAAAAAATATTTTGCCCCAATTTTACAAACAGCTGTAGCAGCAAGTGTTTGTTTAATTGCTGTATTTAGTATCCAAAATTTAAATAAAGATAAAAATGGTGATACGACGATTTCTCCTGCACTTCAAACATTACCATTTACTCAATCTGTTCAAGAAGTAAGCTATAACGTTTCACATAAAAATGTGCCAAGCAAAGAACAACTTGAGCAACAAAATAAACGGTTAAATGAAATCCTGCAAAATTATCAATTACAACGCCGTTTATACTCCGATCCAAAAGCGGAATAATTTATCCTCCATCAACAATCCCCCACCACCACCTTATTTTGGTGGTGGCGTTGTTTTTGTCATACAATCTATTTAATAAACATTATTATTATCAAACATTATAGGTTCACCAATGGCTAAAAAGTTACTTCACTCACTTATTATCTTACTTATTAGTAGTAGTGCTTTTCCTATTTTTGCTAATACACAGGAATCCCCTGTCGATCATCTCATTCAAATGAAAGATGCGTTTCAACAACAAAATTATGTGATGACATTTACTTACAGTGAAGAAAATGAGAGTTATGCCTTAAGTTATCGCCATGCAAGTGATCAACAACAAAATCATTATGCCCAGCTCCTTTATTTAGATGGACCGAGAACAGAGATTTGGCAGAAAGAAAACACAATTAGTTACTTTTCAGCCAATTATGCGCCTTTCAGTATTCGCAGCAATAACATGATCGACTCTCTGCCTAATATTGTTTATAGCGACTTTTCTCAACTTACCCAATATTATGACTTCATACCATTTGGCAAAAATCGTGTTGCTAACCGCATTGCTAATGTCATTAAACTGATACCAAAAGATGAATTTCGTTATGCGTATACCGTTTGGATCGACGAACAAAGCCATTTACCTTTACGCGGTGAAATCACTGATCGTAATGGAGAAATCCTCTCACAATTTAAAGTCATTACATTAGACGAACTCGCTAATCCACAAACCTTAATTGATACCGCAACTCAATTAAGACAACCTCCAGAAATTACCATTTATAGTCCTAATACCACAAACTACCAATGGCAACCCTCTTGGGTACCCAAAGGGTTTAAATTAATTAAATTCCATTCTGATGGCTTATCGCCATCTACACAAACACAACTTTATAGTGATGGTTTATTTACCTTTTCCCTCTATTTGCTTGATCAAAATGAAATGCCAATTAATCAGGCATGGCGACAGGGCATTGATACACTTTATGCAGAAGTCATTAATGGCAAAACGGTTGTTCTCGTAGGGCAAATTCCACTCACCACCGCGCGCCGTATCGTACAAGATGTGAAATTTAAAGAGGTTGCACAATGATAACAGAACAAGCCATTGTCATTGCTTATCAAAATGGCAAAGTTACGGTCGAGTGCCAAGCCAATCAAAGTTGTGGCGGCTGTGCCTCCAAAACAAATTGTGGCACCGCCGCATTGTCTGAGTTAACAGGAAAATCAACCAAATACCAATTTACCTTTCCTTGCTCACGTCCAATGCAAATTGGTGAAATTGTAGAAATTGGACTGCCAGAACAATCATTATTAAAACTCGCTCTCATCGGCTATACGCTACCATTAATGGTCTTAATTATTAGTGTATTCGTTGGGAATTATTGTTTTACTCAAGAGTGGCAAAATATTCTCTTTACTGTTTTTTCTACTGCCTGTGCCTTTGTGGTCGTGAAAGTGATTAATCACCGTTTACAACAACAGCAAAAATATCAACCGTATCTGATTGAGCGGATTTTATAATCCGCCACTCTTCTCATACCAAATTTTATTCACATATAACATCACTTTACCCGCTGGGGTTTCAACGCTGACCTCATCGTCTACACTTTTGCCAATTAATGCTCTCGCCACAGGAGAATCAATCGAAATCCAATTTTTAGCAGGATCAAATTCATCACAGCCTACAATTCGGTATTGCTTGTTTTCGCCATCTTCTGTTTCTAACTCAACCCATGCTCCAAAAAATACTTTCCCTTCTTGGCGAGGGTGATAATCCACAATTTGCAACACTTCTAAACGCTTCGTTAAGAAACGTACGCGCCGATCAATTTCACGCAACCGCCGTTTGCCGTAAATATACTCAGCATTTTCACTACGATCACCTAATGCCGCTGCATCAGATACTGCCTGAGTAACTTGCGGACGCTCTACTTTCCATAAATATTTCAATTCTTGATCTAAGCTGTTCCAACCAGCTCGCGTAATGTAATTTGATTTCGCCATAGATAATTACTGTTGATATTTAAATTTCAGGAGATCTCGACGCTCTTTTTTATTTGGTCGTCTTTCTGGATTTGGCATCGATAACGCATTGGCTTTTCTCGCCCACGCCAGTTGTTCTCGTTTTTTAATACTCTCTTCTGTTTCTCGATAAAGCAGTTGAGCTAATGGCGCCGCTTTGCGTTGATTCGATAACGCTAATATTTCTATCTCTTTTTCATCATTACCTTGTCTTAATTTGATCATCGCACCAATTTCTACTTCTTTACTCGGTTTTGTCCGTTGACCGTTATAATGGACTTTACCACCATCAACCATTTCTCTGGCTAAGGTACGTGTTTTATAGAATCGTGCTGCCCACAGCCATTTATCCAAGCGATAGGCTTCCTGTTCTTCTTGTTGTTTCTCTTTTCTCATCTATTCTCCGATAAATTTTGCCGACCAAGCGTTCGAATAATTGCAATAATTATGGTATCGTTACTCTCGTTTTTTGTAAAACACAGCACTGTAATTATCACAACAAAAAAATCGTGCAGGAGTTCTTTTTTATGCAAAAACCCGATATTTTAGCGGTCAACGTAGCAGCGAAATCACGCCTATTTGAAATTCAATCAGTTGATTTACGTTTTTCTAATGGAGCATTACGTACTTATGAGCGTTTCAAACCCGCTTCTCGTAGTGCAGTAATGGTTTTGGCACTTGATGAGCAACAAAATCTCCTCTTAACCTATGAATATGCAGTAGGTACAGAACAGTACGAACTGGGCTTTCCAAAAGGCTTAATGGAAATAGGCGAAACACCCGAACAAAGTGCAAACCGAGAGTTACAAGAAGAAATCGGTTTTGGCGCAGAAAAATTTACCTTATTAAGAACAGTAATTAATTCACCAGGTTATATGAATAATCCAATGCACATTCTGCTTGCTGAATCGCTTTATCCAAGCCGTTTAGAGGGTGATGAACCTGAACCTTTACAGCTTGTACGTTATCCATTAGCAAAAATTGATAAACTTCTAGAGGATCCTACATTTAATGAGGCTCGTAATCTCTCCGCATTATTTTTATTAAAACAATATTTGACGCAACGTTAATGAGGGCAATATGCAATCCTTATCCACATTACTCGAACAAGCATTACAAATCGCTTATCAAGCAGGTGATCAACTGAAAACATTTTATCAGCAAAAAGTGAATATCAAAATAAAAGCTGATGAAACGCCTGTTACCGAAGCCGATCTTGCAGTCAGCCGTTATTTGATTCAAGCACTAACTGAACTTGATCCCAGCATTCCTGTATTATCCGAAGAAAACTGCGCAATCCCTCTTGCTGAAAGACAAAATTGGCAACGCTACTGGCTAATCGATCCCTTAGATGGTACACAACAATTCATCGATCGCACTGATCAATTTTCTGTCTTGATTGCCTTAGTTGAACAACAACGCCCCGTCATTGGTATTATTCATGCGCCTGTGTTAAATCAAACATTTTATGCTGTGAAAGGGCAAGGGGCTTTTTTCCGTCAGGGAGACACTATTTCCTCACTTAACAGCCAGCATTCGTTTTCTCCTGATCGTCCGATCACGATTGCCATTGGTAAAAGCACCAATAAAAATAAAGTATTAGCTCAGCTCAACCCGAAATTTCATTATCAATTTCTCACTTATGGTTCAAGTGGTTTAAAGAGTACCCTCGTTGCACGCCAACAGTGTGATTGTTATATTCGATTAGGTGATACTGGGGAATGGGATACTGCAGCAGCAGAACTTATTCTCCAAGAGAGTGGTGGTGATATTTTTACCTTAAAACAACAACCACTTACATATAATCAACGTGAAACTTTCGTCAATCCGCATTTTATTATGGTTGGCGATCGCCAATGGGATTGGCAACAAATTTTATTACAACAAAACATCTACAGCCCCTAGTTATCATTACTTTAGGTAAAACCGATTAGTCATAATGAAATTTATCCGTAAGATGATAGACAATAAAAAGAACTCCAACATCGTTATAGGTAGGAACTAATAATTATGCAGAAACCAGAAAATAATAGCATTGTTATATTTGGTGCATCAGGTGATCTTACGCATCGCAAACTGATCCCAGCGCTATATCAACTCTTTGAAAATGAACAACTTGCAGATGATTTTGCGATTTTAGGCGTGAGCCGTACTGAATACAGCGATAATGCTTTCCGCGATAAACTTCGTCAAAGTTTAATTGAAAATGAAAAAGTAAATGAAGGCATTTTAGAAGCCTTTTTACAGCACATCTATTATCAAGCGATTGATACCCAAAATGTCAATGATTATGCCAAAATTAAAAATCGCTTAACAGAACTCAATTTCCGCCATAATTGCCAACACAATGTTTTATATTACTTATCTACCCCACCAAGTTTATACGGTGTCATTCCTGAGTGTTTGGCTGCCCACAATTTAAATGATGAATCTGAGGGTTGGAAACGATTAATTGTTGAAAAACCATTTGGGTATGATTTGCAATCTTCCATTGATCTAGATAATAAAATCCACCAATCATTTGCAGAACATCAGATTTATCGCATCGATCATTATCTCGGTAAAGAAACCGTACAAAATCTCTTAGTATTACGTTTTTCTAATGGTCTATTTGAACCACTCTGGAATCGAAATTATATTGATTATGTTGAAATTACTGGCGCTGAAGCACTCGGTGTTGAAGAGCGTGGTGGCTACTATGATGGTTCTGGGGCAATGCGCGATATGTTCCAAAACCATTTATTACAAGTGTTAGCCTTAGTGGCAATGGAAAGCCCTGCAGTGATCAATGCAAAATCGATGCGCGATGAAGTGGTGAAAGTATTACAAAGTCTACACCCACTCACCCCAGAAACACTCGAAGAAAATCTTGTCTTAGGGCAATATACTCGCTCAATGGTACGTGGCGTAGAATTACCTGGTTATCGCGAAGAGAAAGGGGTTGATCCGCAATCTCGTACGGAAACTTATGTCGCATTACGTTTAAATATTGACAACTGGCGTTGGAGTGGCGTGCCGTTCTATGTGCGTAGTGGTAAACGTATGCCAACACGAGTAACTGAAATTGTTATTCACTTTAAGAAAACCCCACACCCTGTATTCAATATGAATGCCCCTGAAAACAAATTAATTATCCGCGTTCAACCAGATGAAGGTATCGTAATGAGTTTTGGGCTTAAACAACCTGGATCTGGTTTTAAAGCAAAAGAAGTTGCGATGGATTTCCACTATGATTCTATTGCAGAAGGACATCTTTTTTCTGCCTATGAACGCTTGTTATTAGATGCGTTAAATGGTGATGCCACTTTATTTACCCGTAGTGATGCAGTACAAGCCGCTTGGAAATTTGTACAACCAATTTTAGATTACAAAGCTGGTACACCAAAAATTCACGGTTATGCGTGCGGTACTTGGGGACCTGAAGCAGCGGATAAATTAATGAGCCAAAGTCAGCGAGAATGGCGTTTTCCATGTAAAAACTTAACTGATACCAACTATTGTGAGCTATAAAATGAATTATCAAGTTTTTGCGACCGCTCAAGCAGCGGTCAATCATATTGCCGAAGAATTTAAACGTTATAGCCAACTAGGTCGAGCTATCCATATTTCCTTATCTGGTGGCAGTACGCCAAAGCTACTATTCCAAGCCTTAGCAAAATCCCCTTACAACACCGAGATTCAGTGGCAAAACCTCCATTTCTGGTGGGGAGACGAGCGCTGTGTCCCACCAACAGATGCAGAAAGCAATTATGGTGAAGTACAACGTTTATTATTCGATCATATTGCAATGCCTAATGAAAATATCCATCGTATTTATGGAGAATTATCACCAGAACAGGGATTAGCACGTTTCGAACAAGATTTACAAACTATTCCAAGCAAGCAAGATAACTTACCTGTATTTGATTGGATTATTTTAGGCATGGGAACAGACGGACATACCGCCTCGCTTTTCCCCCATCAAACCAACTTTGCTGATCCGAATGTAGCGGTGATTGCTAAACACCCTGAAACAGGGCAAGTGCGTATTTCTAAAACGGCTTCATTGCTTGAGAAAGCCAAACGCATTACCTATTTAGTAACAGGGGCAAGCAAAGCGGAAATCTTAAAAGAGATTCACGAAAACTCAGCCGAAACCTTGCCATACCCAGCGGCTAAAATTAAAGCCAAAAATGGCATAACGGAGTGGTATTTGGATAAAGAAGCGGCGGCATTATTGTAAAAGGGCGGTTATTTTTGAGCGATTATCGGGGCTAATAATGAATTTGGTAAGCAACAGTTATCTTTTAGAAATTAAGCAAATTCTCGCCAATGCACGTCAACAGGCTTACACGGCGGTCAATTCCGCAATGGTCGAAGCCTATTGGAAAATTGGCGAACGCATTGTATTAGAAGAGCAAAATGGTGCTGACCGTGCGGCTTATGGTAAAGAGATTATTAAAAACCTTTCTGCTGAGTTAACCAATGCGTTTGGTAAAGGATTTAGTAAACGTAGCCTGTGGGAAATGCGACAATTCTATGTTTTATTTCCTGATTTTCCAAAAGTGCGAACAGTGTTCGCACAATTGTCTTGGTCGCATTTTCAACGTTCATTAAAGGTCTCCAATGATCAGGCTCGCTTCTATTATCTCAAAGAAGCGGCTGAAAATAATTGGTCAGTCAGAACCCTTGATCGCAATATTTCTACGTTATATTACGACCGCTTGCTTGCCAGTCAGGATCAACATAGCGTCAAGGCGGAAATGCAGGAAAAATCTGTCCCACTGCAAGCGAGTGATTTGATTAAATCGCCCACTGTGTTGGAGTTTTTGAATTTACCGACAAATTTGGCATATACCGAAGCAGAGCTCGAAAAAGCCTTGATTGATAATCTGCAACAATTTATGCTCGAGCTTGGCAAAGGCTTTGCTTTCGTGGCTCGCCAACAATGTATTCGTACAGAAACCTCTGATTTCTTTATTGATTTGGTCTTTTACAATTACATTCTAAAATGCTTTGTTATCGTTGAATTGAAAACAGAAAAATTGACCCATCAAGATATTGGGCAATTGGATATGTATGTGCGAATGTATGATGATTTGCAAAAACGCCCTGATGATAATCCGACTATCGGCTTGCTACTTTGCACCGAAACCGATAGTGTGGTGGCAAAATATTCGGTACTAAACGATAGCTCGCAACTTTTTGCCAGCAAATATATGGCATATTTGCCGACTGAAGAAGAATTAGTGCGAGAAATTGAAAACCAAAAAATGATTTTTGAACAAAATCATTGCTAGAAAAATGATGGTAATACCAGATTTTTTTGGTATCCAACAAAGTGCGGTGATTTTTTAATAAATTTTATTGAGGCAATAAAATGGCACAACTTGATATATCAAGCCTAGAAAAAGCGGTAATTTCACTGTCTGCAACAGTGGGTAAACTTGCCGATAAGCAATGGTTTAATGAGCAAGATGCTATTGTGCAAGATACATTAATAGCAGGTTCAATTCAAAAGTTTGAATTTGTCTATGAACTAAGTATCAAAATGCTGAAACGCCAATTAAAATTAATGTCTGAAACACCCGAAGAAATTAATACACTTGATTTTCGTGATATATTGCGAGCAAGTGCTAAAGCAGGATTAATTGATAATGTTGAAAACTGGATATTTTACCGTAAGTTAAGAAATATCACTTCGCATACTTACGATCAAAATAAAGCACAGGAAGTTTATCAACAAATGCGTACATTTTTACAATCGACTCAATTTTTGCTTGAACAATTAATACAACGGAATAAATATGCTTGATATTCAGCCACAACATTTGGCAATAGTAAAACAAATATTGCAAGATTTTTTGCCTGAATATGAAGTGCGTGCATTTGGCTCAAGAGTGAAAGGTACGGCAAGCCAGTTTTCTGATCTTGACTTAGTAATAATGAGCGACACACCACTTTCATTAAGGCGATTATGCGATGTTGAAAATGCATTTTCAGACAGCGATTTGCCTTATACGGTAGATGTGGTGGACTGGGCAGCAACCTCTGCTGAATTTCAGAAAATTATTGCACAGAAATATGTGGTTATCCAAGCTAAGGCATAACCGAAAGATGAATAAAATTTTACAAAACAGGAGAACAAAATGTCAGTAAAAGGCGATATCGGCGTTATCGGTTTAGCGGTAATGGGACAAAACCTTATCTTAAATATGAACGATAAGGGCTTTAAAGTGGTGGCGTATAACCGCACCACCTCAAAAGTGGACGAATTTCTACAAGGGGCGGCGAAAGGCACGAATATCATTGGGGCATATTCCCTTGAAGATTTAGCTGCCAAATTAGAAAAACCACGCAAAGTGATGTTAATGGTGCGTGCAGGCGAGGTGGTTGATCAATTTATTGACGCATTATTACCGCACTTAGAAGCAGGCGATATTATTATCGATGGCGGTAACTCCAACTACCCAGACAGCAATCGTCGTGTGAAAACGTTAGCGGAAAAAGGCATTCGCTTTGTGGGGGCTGGTGTGTCGGGCGGTGAAGAAGGGGCAAGACACGGGCCGTCGATTATGCCAGGTGGTAATGAAGAAGCGTGGCAATATGTGAAGCCAATTTTACAAGCCATTTCAGCCAAAACAGATAAAGGCGAGCCTTGCTGTGATTGGGTTGGCAAAGAGGGTGCAGGTCATTTCGTTAAAATGGTACATAACGGTATCGAATATGGCGATATGCAACTCATTTGTGAAGCCTACCAGTTCCTTAAAGAGGGCCTAGGCTTAAGCTACGATGAAATGCAACAGATTTTTGCTGAATGGAAAAAAACCGAGCTAGACAGCTATCTGATTGATATTACAACGGATATTCTCGGTTATAAAGACAGCGATGGTGAGCCACTTGTCGAGAAAATTTTAGATACCGCAGGGCAAAAAGGTACAGGTAAATGGACAGGCATCAACGCTCTTGATTTCGGCATTCCGCTCACCTTGATTACCGAGTCGGTGTTTGCTCGTTGCGTTTCTTCATTTAAAGCACAACGCACTGCCGCTGCGAAGCTGTTTAACAAAACCATTCAACCTGTTGAGGGCGATAAACAAGTTTGGATTGAATCGGTACGCAAAGCGCTACTTGCCTCCAAAATTATCTCTTATGCACAAGGCTTTATGCTGATTCGTGAAGCGTCAGAAAACTTTGGCTGGAATATTAACTATGGGGCGACCGCCCTTTTATGGCGTGAGGGTTGTATTATCCGCAGCCGTTTCTTAGGCAATATCCGTGATGCGTACGAAGCCAACCCAGACCTTGTATTCTTAGGTTCTGATGATTATTTCAAAAACATCTTAGAAAATGCAATGGCAGACTGGCGTAAAGTGGTGGCAAAATCGATTGAAGTGGGCATTCCAATGCCGTGTATGGCATCGGCAATCACCTTCTTAGATGGCTACACCTCTGAAAACTTGCCGGCCAACTTACTGCAAGCACAGCGTGATTACTTTGGTGCGCATACTTATGAGCGTAAAGACAAACCGCGTGGTGAGTTCTTCCACACCAACTGGACAGGGCGTGGTGGCAACACGGCATCAACCACTTATGATGTTTAATCTTTTTTAGCCCTCTAAAATACTATCGCACAGCTTCTGCTGTGCGATATTGTTACTCTACCTCAGTGATTCGAAGTTCTTTTGGCACTTCAAACACAGTATTTTCTTCACACCCCGCTAACTCTTCAACGGTTGTAGCGCCAAGCGCTAACAAACGGCTCACCACAGATTGCACTAACACCTCTGGTGCGGAAGCCCCTGCAGTAATCCCAATCACCCTCACATTTGCTAACCAAGCTGGATCAATATCCGCTGCATCATCAATTAATTTTGCTGCTACCCCCATGCGTGATGCTAATTCTGCTAACCGATTGGAATTCGAGGAGTTTTTTGAACCCACTACAATCACTAAATCAGATTGTGTAGCTAACTCTTTCACGGCGTGTTGTCGATTAGTTGTCGCATAGCAAATATCATTTTTGCGTGGACCTTGAATCGCAGGATATTTTTGTTTCAGTGCTGCAATCACCTCTACAGTATCATCAATCGACAACGTCGTTTGCGTCATAAAGGTTAAATCATCTTGATTCGACACAGGGAGTTTCAAAATATCTTCTACATTCTCAATCAAATAAATCCCACCCTCTTGGTTATCATATTGCCCCATAGTTCCTTCCACTTCTGGGTGTCCTTTATGCCCAATCAAAATCGCTTTTGTTCCTTTACGACTCGCACGAGCAACCTGCATATGGACTTTAGTTACTAATGGACAAGTAGCATCAAACACTTTTAAATTGCGATCTTTGGCTTCTTGACGAACAGCTTGTGAAACGCCATGAGCGGAGAAAATCACAATCGCCCCATCAGGCACTTCACTAAGTTCTTCGACAAAAATCGCCCCACGTTGACGTAATCCCTCAACCACAAAACGATTATGTACAACTTCATGCCGCACATAAATTGGTGCGCCATGAATCTCTAATGCTAATTCAACAATACTAATCGCCCGATCAACACCTGCACAGAAACCTCGCGGATTAGCTAAAATAATTTTCATCACTCACTTTCCTTTGTTTCTTTTTTCTCATTCTTTACATAATCGAGGATCATTAACCCTGCTCCCACACAGATTGCAATATCTGCCACATTGAATACTGGATAATGATAAATTTGCCAATAGAAATCGAGAAAATCCACCACAAATCCGTGATATAAACGATCAACCATATTGGCTAACGCCCCACCAATAATCAACGCATAAGCACTATTAATTAACGCTTTTGTGCGTGGCGAACGCCATAACCAAAATAACAGCAACCCAGAAATCACCAATGCAATGAAGACAAAAAAGTATTTTTGCCAGCCACTATGATCAGCTAAAAAGCTAAATGCTGCGCCATAATTTCTGACATATGTTAAATTGAAAATCGGTAAAATATTGATACTTTCGTACAATTCAAAACGGGTTACCACTAGCCATTTTGTTCCCAAATCAAGTACAAATGCCAGCACACTTAACCAAAGAAAAATTAATCCGTTTGTTTGCTTTTGTTTCATCACGATACTCATTATTACGGGCTTTTTATATAAAACCATTTGCCCTATTCACAATAAAAAAGGATCACTGCTAAGTCATAAACCTAGCAGTGATCACGATTAATTGTTCAAGAATTGCTATCACTAATTAAGCAAATTGACGACTTTCCCCCTCACCGACAACATTCTCAACACAACGAGAACAGAGGTGTGGGTGTTCGCTATTTTGTCCAACTGTTGCAGAATAATGCCAACAACGAGGACATTTTTCTGCTTGTGAAGCAACTACTTTCACTGCTAAACCGCTTAATTCCCCTTCTGCCACATCGGCATCTGTTAATGCTTTCACTTCTGCTTTTGAAGTAATCAATACAAAACGCAATTCATCGCCTAATTTTGCTAATAAATCTGCATAGTGTTGGTTTGCGTATAAGGTTACTTCGGCAGCAAGTGCAGCACCAATGACTTTATCATTCCGCGCTTGTTCTAATACACGGTTAACCTCTGCTCTGACTTTTAATACTTCTTGCCAATACGCATCATTCATCTCTTCATTATCCGCGAGAGCAAATAAGCCGTTATAGAACTCTTCCGTAAAGACAAACTCACTACGCTCACCTGGTAAATATTGCCAAATTTCATCTGCCGTAAACGAGAGAATTGGCGCAATCCAGCGTACTAACGCTTCTGCAATATGATACAACGCTGTTTGACAACTACGACGAGCTAGGCTATTCGCTTTGGTCGTATATTGACGGTCTTTGATAATATCTAAATAGAATGAGCCCATTTCGATGGAGCAGAAACGCATAATACGTTGTACTACTTCATGGAATTGATAATTATCATAAGCGTGTTTGATCTCTTCTTGCGCTTGTAATGCACAAGCAACCGCCCAACGATCTAAGACGATCATTTCATCTGCTGGCACCATATCACGTTTCGGATCAAAACCATTGAGGTTTGCTAATAAGAAACGTGCGGTATTACGAATACGGCGATAAGAATCTGCTGCGCGTTTGAAAATTTCATCAGATACCGCAATTTCACCCGTATAGTCCGCAGACCCTACCCATAAACGTAAAATATCACCACCAAATTTATCCATTACTTCTTGTGGAGTAACGATATTACCGATTGATTTAGACATCTTGCGACCTTGCCCATCAACGGTAAATCCGTGAGTAAGAACTTGTTTATATGGCGATTTATTATCTGTGGCGGTTGATAACATTAATGAAGACATAAACCAACCACGATGTTGGTCAGATCCTTCAAGATACATATCAACCTCATTATTACCAAATTCTGCACGATGTTGTGCAACTGCAGAATACGTTGATCCTGAATCGAACCATACATCTAAGGTATCTGGTACTTTTTGATATTCCTTAGCGTCTTCCCCTAACACGTCGTTAATATCTAAATCCCACCACGCTTGAATACCTTTTTCTTCAACACGTTTCGCAACTTCTTCAATTAACTCCAAAGTACGAGGGTGTAGTGCTTCCGTTTCTTTATGAATAAACAAAGTTAATGGCACGCCCCAAGTACGCTGACGAGAGATACACCAGTCTGGACGATTCGCTACCATTGATTCAATGCGAGCTTGCCCCCAGTCTGGAATCCAACGCACACTTTTAATCTCTTTTAATGCTTGTGCACGTAACCCTTGTATATCCATACCGATAAACCATTGTGGTGTTGCACGGAAAATAATCGGGGTTTTATGCCGCCAGCAGTGTGGATAACTATGCGAGATCTTCTCAACTTTTAATAATGCCCCCACTTCTTCCAATTTTTTCACCACCAAAGGATTTGCATCAAATACATTTTCCCCCGCAAAGAATTGCGCTTGGCTATTAAATTTACCATCATTCCCAATTAATCCAGCCATTGGTAAATGGTATTGTTGCCCTACAACAAAGTCGTCATGACCGTGATCTGGCGCAGTATGGACTAAACCAGTACCTGCATCATTACCTACGTGTTCACCAAGGATAAATGGTACCGTGTAATCATAGAATGGGTGTTTGAATTGCAATAACTCAAGGTCTTGCCCTTTCGCTACACCTAATACGTGATAAGCCTCTGCTCCAATCGCTTTCATCACGCTGTCAACTAACTCTGTGTTGAGGATTAAACGCTCGCCATTCACTTGAATTAATTGATATTCTAATTCTGGGTGTAAGGCAATCGCGCGGTTAGATGGCAATGTCCAAGGAGTTGTTGTCCAAATAACAGCTGAAAGCTTACCTTCACCTGTTTGCTGTAAATTGAATTTCGCTAATACGGCTACGTCATCTACCGCATTAAAACGCACATAAATTGATGGGGAAGTTTTATCATAATATTCAACTTCCGCTTCTGCTAAGGCAGAACCACAATCTAAACACCAATGAACAGGTTTTGACCCTTTATAGAGATGACCATTTTTGATTACATTGCCTAAGGTACGGATAATATTTGCTTCTGTGGCAAAATTCATCGTGAGATATGGATTATCCCAATCCCCAATTACCCCTAAACGAATAAAATCTTTTTTCTGTCCTTCGACTTGCTCTTTCGCATACGCACGACACGCTTCACGGAATTCCGCAGCAGAAACTTTCTCATTAGGTTTACCCACCAACCCTTCTACTTTTAATTCAATCGGTAAGCCATGGCAGTCCCAACCTGGGATATATGGAGAATCATAACCAAGTGCTGTTTTTGATTTAACAATAATATCTTTTAAAATTTTATTTACGGCGTGTCCAATGTGAATTGTTCCGTTCGCATATGGAGGACCATCATGCAAAATAAATGTTTTTTTGCCTTTACTTGCTTGACGGATTTTTTGATAAAGCTGTTTATCATACCAATTTTTTAGCATGGCTGGCTCACGTTTTGCCAAGTCGCCACGCATTGGGAAACCTGTTTCAGGCAGGTTTAACGTGCTTTTATAATCAGTTGTTTCTTTAGACATGAGTTTATTCCGTAATAATAAAAGTTAAATCAAATTTAGATTGGCTCACTTGAGGTTCTGGTTACCAAAAGTTTCGCCTGAAAACGTTTCTTTATAGCCTTTTTTAGATCGCTATGCAAATAAACTTATCAAAAAAATTGACTATTTTTCATCATTTTGTTGAAAGTAATTTTTTGCACTTTCTGCATCACGTGCAATCTGTTCACGTAAAGCGTCAAATGATGGAAATTTAATTTCTGAACGCAATTTCGCTTTAAAGAAAATTTCTAAGGTTTTCCCATAAAGATCACCCTTGAAATCAAATAGATGAACTTCTAATAATGGTTTGACCCCATTGATAGTTGGGCGATTTCCCACATTTGCCACCCCATAATAGCGCTCACCTGATGACTGACCAATTTCAACAGCATACACGCCTTGAATGGGAATCACATTCCGATGTAAACCGATATTTGCCGTGGGAAAACCTATTGTTCTACCCAATTCATTACCATGAACAACACGCCCCAAAATGCTATAAGGGCGTCCTAACATGTGTTTGACTTGTTCAAGCCTATCTTCAGCAAGTGCTTGACGTATCGCTGTACTACTTACCCTCAAGTCATCTAAGCAATAACTACGATTATTTTCGACTTGAAAACCATATTTTTCCCCTGCTTGCTGTAAGGTAGCAAAGTTACCACTACGATTTACACCAAAGCGAAAGTCATCTCCTACACTCAAAAACTTCACACGCAATTTACTAATTAAATAATGCTGGATAAATTCATCTGTGGATTGTTGGGAGAATGCAGCGTTAAAAGGGACACAAAAAACATAATCTACGCCAAAATGAGCCAGATAAGTCAATTTATCACGCAAACGCATTAAACGAGCGGGGGCTTTATTTTTGAGAAAAAACTCTTTTGCTTGCGGTTCAAATAACATCACCACAGTCGGCAACGATAATTCATCTGCCTTTTGCTTTAGGTGCTGCAAGATAGTTTGATGCCCTAAATGTACACCATCAAAATTACCAATCGTCAGCGCACAACCTTGTGGAAAGGTGGGTAAATTATAAAGACCACGAATTAATTGCATTATTGCTTATTAGCTCATTAAAAAGGTTACAAAAAATGCGGGTATTATACGCAGATTGTCAAAAGGTGTAAAACTTGAACCTATCCCTTTTCTTATTCCACATGATACATAATCCGCAAGGTTGTACATTCACAAATATACTGAACAAAAATGTAATGAATACGTCAATCTTGGAGCGATTAAATTATGCCTGAAAAATATTCATATTAGTGTGCCAATAAATCTTTCTTTCTCACACCAAGTATCAGTAATACACATAAATAACAAACCGCAGCAACAGCAATTAAGCCAGTAAGCCAAATCACTCGCCAAGCAAAGGTCATCGCATACCATTCAGATAAACTCGGCGTGAAATAAAATAATATGCCGCCCATCATTCCTGCTGCCAACACCACTTTACTAAAAAAGATCAAGCTTTTAGCAGAAAAATGGTAAACATCTTGCTTCGCTAATCCTCGATACAACAAAAAAGCATTTAATGTTGCTGACATCGCTGACGCAATCGCTAAGCCAACATAACTAAATGGGATCGCTAATAAATTAAAGCCCATATTACTCACCATGGCAATAATCCCATAACGCACAGGCGTTTTTGTATCCTGACGTGCATAATAACCGTTCGCCAAGATTTTAATTAACATATAACTCAATAAACCTGCATTGAACGCCCATAATGAGTAAGATGTCGCTTGTACATCGCTTAATGCAAAATGCCCACGCATAAAGAACACTAATAACATCGGCTGAGCTAACAACGCAATGCCTACCATAGCAGGAATACCGAGTAATAAAATCATTCGCACGCCCCAATCCAAGGTTTGGCGAAAGGCTAAATTACTTTGCATATCATTATTTTGTACATGATGGCGTGATAGCGTTGGCAAAATCACCGTCGAAATTGCGATACCAAATAGACCAAGCGGAAACTCTAATAAACGATCAGAATAATATAACCAACTAATTGACCCCGTCATCAAGAAACTGGCAATAAACGTATCTAGCAACAGATTAATCTGACTAACAGAAACGCCAAAAAGCGCTGGGATCATTAACGTACGAATTTTTTTCACCCCTGCATCATGCCATGCCCAACGAGGTCGCACCAATAATCCTGCTTGTTTTAAAAATGGAATTTGAAAGAGAAACTGTAATAATCCACCAAGAAAAATCCCTATCGCTAAACCAAGATTGGGATTATCCAGATGTGGAGCCAGAAACAGTGCAGAACTAATCATCGCAATATTCAACAGCACGGGTGAAAATGACATCACGCCAAATTTACCAATCGAATTCAAAATTGCCCCAGATAACGCCACTAACGTAATAAACCATAAATAAGGAAAGGTGATTTTTAGCAACAGTGAGGCTTGCGTAAATTTTTCTGCTTCTGCACCATCATTTAACCAATCTAAGAACCAACCTGTACCAAAAATAGCAGTAACGACTGGTGAGCCAATCATTGCTAATAACGTTACTATGGTTACCAATCCCCCCAATGTTCCTGATACTTTGGCAATAAATGCTCTAGTTTTATCTAAATCACCGTCTTTTTGATATTCTGCTAATACGGGGACAAATGCTTGAGAAAAAGCACCCTCTGCAAATAAACGGCGTAAAAAATTAGGAATACGGTTAGCAAATAAAAAGACATCTGCCGCTACGCCAGCTCCTAATAGATTAGCAATCACGACATCACGCACTAACCCTAAGATACGAGATAACAGCGTCATACTGCTGACGACAATGCCCGATTTTAATAATCCTTTACTCAAAATAACCTGCCATTTTCTATTTAATGTGGTAAAAATTACGGCTCATTGTATAGATTTTTACTTTTTACGCTATATTCTCCCAGAAAAAACTGGTAAAATTTCGCCCGCCTTTTATTTGGCTTACTTCGGTTGTGTCTCACTGAGGCAAGCACACCATTGCCACTGCTTACTCTCGAAGCAAATTTCGGCATCAGGCAATAAATCGATTGACAAGGGCTTAAAAAATAGGCATATTTTACGCCTTTCGTTTTTAGTGTAATTAATTAGAAATTTTGGGAGTTTGACCTTGGCTAATATCAAGTCAGCAAAAAAACGTGCGGTTCAATCTGAAAAACGCCGTCAACATAACGCAAGCCAACGCTCTATGATGCGTACTTATATCAAAAAAGTTTATGCAGCAGTAGCCGCTGGCGATAAAGCAGTTGCAGAAACAGCTTTCGTTGAAATGCAAAAAGTTGTGGATAGAATGGCTTCTAAAGGCTTAATCCACAAAAACAAAGCAGCAAATCACAAATCTAAATTATCTGCACATATCAAAAAATTAGCTTAATGATTTTTTTGACATAATTAAAAGAAAACCGCCGTTAAAAATTGGCGGTTTTTTTATTATCTCTCTTATAACTGATCAATCTGTTGAGCAAAGTTTGCAACCTGTTTCCAATCCGTATATTCCACTTCTTTTCGAGGATCAGTTTCTCCCCCCGTCAATTTCATAATAAAACGAATCATTGTGCGATCAAACCAAGTATAACGTGGATAAAATAATGCTCCAGCAAACACCTGAACCACTTGAGGTTGCCATGCAATCTTCGCTAATAATTTACGCGTATAAACATTGGTTTGTGGCGTATTTTTATCCGCTTTGCGTGCGGTTAGATTCACCGTGTATAATGCCCCTTTTTTGGCTTTTAACTGTTGTTTATGCTCACGAATAAAGGCGTATAACTTAGGATTAAACTTGCCATAACGAATAGAAGCTCCCAATACCACACGATCATACGGCATAAGATCAATATTCATATTCTCAGTCAAATTTGCTATCACACATTGCCCCGTAAGTTGTGCTGAAATGGCTTCCGCAATTTTTCGTGTCTGCCCATCATGGGTTAAATATAAAATCAATGTTTTCATAGTTATTCTCAAGTTTCTAATTGTTGTAATTCAAGTTGTCCCGCAGAACGTTCATTTAGTTGTGTATTCAGTTCACCAACCTGCTCAGGAGCAATCGCTAGGACTAAACAAACTTGATCGGTATAAGTTTGTTGCACAATTTCCACATCATACTGTTTCAACAACGTCTCCAGCCACGCCCATTGTGCATACTGACAGACTAATTGATACTGTTGTCGCTCTACTTTGATCGTGGTGGTTGCTAATTTTAAGGCTTGTTGTACCCCATTGCCATAAGCACGCACTAACCCGCCCGTACCTAACAAAATTCCCCCATAATAACGCACAACCACGGCACAAATTTCACCAATTCCACTGCCTAACAAGACATTTAACATTGGTTTACCTGCGGTGCCTGACGGCTCACCATCATCAGAAAAACCATACTGCTGCGAGTCAGTTGGCGCACCGGCTACCGTTGCCCAACAATGATGACGGGCATCAGGGTGCGCCGCTTTAATCTGTTGCCAAAACTGCTTTGCTTCGTCTAAATTTGCTACTGGCTGGAGATAAGTAATAAAACGGCTTTTTTTAATCTCTTCACTAAAATTCACCGCTTGCTGTAACACAGGATACTGCATAACGTTCCTTATGATTGTTGCAGTTGTTGCTGCATTTTCACGGTGAGATTTTCCGCACCACTAGCACGCATCACAATATTATCTTCGGTTCGAATCCCCCCAAATGCTTTTAAGGATTCAATCGCTTGCCAATCAATTTTATTTGCACATTCGTGAGTACGCCATGGTGCTAATAATAGTTCAATAAAATAAAGTCCTGGCTCAACGGTTAACACCATACCTTCCGCTAATTCTCGAGTACAACGTAAACTCGGATACACTTCTGGGGGACGCTTAATCGCACCTCGTTTATTTTGTTGCCAACCACCAATATCATGAACCTGTAAACCTAAAAAATGCCCTAAACCGTGTGGTAAAAACGCCCGATTAATTCCGAGATCAAAAATGTGTTCTGCTGGTAATTTCACTAATTCAGTATCATGCAGCAGTTGTGCCACACGTTGTTGCATTTGCGTATGATAAGTTAAATAGTTATAGCCAATTTGCAAATCGGCAATAATATCTTGCTTAATTGTTTCCATTCCTTGCAATAACTGACGAAATAGTGAATGTTCCGCACGTTGATAAGTACGAGTAATATCAGACGCATAACCATAATAAGTTGCCCCTGCATCAATCAGAAAACTCTTGGTTTCGGTCGGAACTTGTTTATCTAAACGATTATAATGTAATACGGAGCCGTGTTGATTTAATGCCACAATATTGCCATAAGGTACATTTAAATCTGATTGTTCACTGGCTTGTAAGTAAGCTGCATTAATCGCAAACTCACTTTTCCCCTCATCAAAAGCCTGTTTCGCTGCTTGATGCCCCAATAAAGCAGGCTTTTGCGCCTGAAAGATGCAAGTGATTTCATATTCACTTTTATATGCTCGATAATAATTAAGAATATTCAACAACTTACGATCATTAATAGCAAAAAAGCCTAACGCTTTTGCTAACGCTTCATCTTCCCCAATAAAGGCACAATTTTTACGGTCATTAATAAAGGTAACTACTTGCTCTGTATCAGTAAAAACATGCCAATCAAACTGATCACACCAAAAATCCTCTGGTAACGCCTCAACAAAATACCAATAATCTTTTGGTTGATAAAAATAGAGCTGTGGCTTGCTATAACCATCTAAAAAGACCCAACTTCCCTCAGCCTGTGGCATTGGTACAACATAATTAAAATAAGGATTAATACGAAAAGGTTTGGTTTGATCATCTAAAAAATAGTGAGTCGCTTGTCCTGCGTGAATCCAAACGCCATCTAAACGACAGCAAGATAATGCTTCACGCACCAATTCTTGAATACGAGCTAAATGTGTTGCAAATAATAGGTTCATCGGTTCCTCACTATCCCATCTTGTTGCAAAATGCAGTATCATTACTGCTTTATTTATAATAAGCAACAATCATATGACCGAATGGAAAATTAATCAAACCTTGGATACTCAAGGATTACGTTGTCCTGAACCCGTAATGTTAGTGCGGAAAAAAATTCGTGAAATGCAAAATGGTGAGATTCTGTTAATTTTAGCCGATGATCCCGCCACCACCCGTGATATTCCTGGTTTTTGCCAATTTATGGAACATACCTTATTGCAAAGTGAAACAGCGACAACACCTTATCAATATTGGATTAAGAAAGGGAAATAAGAAAAAGCCTAATGTCATATTCACATTAGGCTTTTTCATCATTATTGATTAATGATTTAACTTATACGCCACTAAATCCTCAATAGTAACGACTGGATAGCCTTGTGCTAAAGCGAATTTTACGATCTCTGGAGTGCGTGCCATTGAACCATCATCATTGGTAATTTCACAAATCACACCTGCACGTTTAAAACCTGCTAGTTCCGCTAAATCCACTGATGCCTCTGTATGTCCACGGCGTCCTAACACGCCTTTATCATTAGCTCGTAGAGGAAATATATGTCCTGGGCGATGCAAGTCGCTTGGTTTTGCATTATCTGCAACAGCAGCCTTAATTGTGGTAACACGATCTTGTGCAGATACTCCAGTAGAGACACCTTGCGCAGCCTCAATGGTAACCGTAAATGCTGTACGATTAACACTAGTATTATTTTCCACCATCGGTGGAAGCGCTAATTTTTGACAAAGTTCATCAGTAAGGCAAAGGCAAACGATACCACTACCGTAACGAATAAGTTTTGCCATTTGGGCTGGCGTAATAGTTTCTGCTGGATAGATTAAATCGCCTTCATTTTCGCGATCTTCATCGTCCAACACTAATACCCCTTTTCCTTGTTGCAATGCAGCAATCGCATTACGCACACGTTGTTCGGCATTGCCAAATTGAGAAAGAATTGACTGACTCATGGTAAATTATCCTTAGTTAATTGTTAGTACCAGAATCAGGGCGATTAATGGGAATACGGCAGAAGAAAATATAATGAATTCTCTACAATATGCGACAAGTGCTATCAATATAGACTTTAATCGCATATTGATAAGACATTATCGAATATATGAATACATTATAGAAAGATTTATTTTTGCGTAATAACAAAAAAATCCTGTTTTCTATCTTAGGAATACCGCAGTTCTCTACCATCCAGACTATCACTGTCGGCTTTGGATTTTCACCAAATCTGCTGACTTCATATCAAATACGAACGCTCGTGGGCTTACTGACGCTTACCACCGGTGGGGAGTTTCACCCCGCCCTGAGAATGCGTTGTGCAGTATAAAAGAAAAAATTTCCGTTGCCTAGTAAATTCCAAGTTTTTCTCATACAATGTTGGCGCAAAAATAATGAGGTGCTTATGTTAAATCCGAAAAAAATCGAAGAAATTATTCAACAAGTACAAAATACCCTGCCAAAAGGCTTACAAGATCTTGGTAGTGATATTGAAAATAAAATTAAGCAGGTTTTACAAGCGCAACTTACTAAATTAGATGTAGTAACGCGTGAAGAATTTGACGTACAAACACAAGTTTTATTACGTACCCGTGAGAAACTCATGGCATTAGAAGCACGAGTTGATGCGTTATTACAACAAAAAGATGAGCAGCCAAAAACGTAGCATATACAAGACGTTTATTGGAAAATTAATTTTTGATATAGCTTATATAGATAACATAAGACTAATGACAATGCCTAATTTGTTGCGTATTATGCTCCCCATTAAAGGAGCATAATATGACTGATTTTCTTTATTTACAGCAAAAACGTAAACAATTAGGTATGAAAGTCGCAGAAGTCTGCGAAAAAGCTCAAATTACTCGTGCTTATTACAACCAACTTGTGGGTGGTAAAATTCAAAATCCAAGTGCAAAAAAGCTCAATGCAATCCATCACGCTTTACAAATTTCTAATACACAAAATAAGCAAGTCGGTGTGATTTTCGGCAAGTTCTATCCTGTACATACTGGTCATATTAATATGATTTATGAAGCTTTTAGTAAGGTAGATGAGCTGCACGTGGTTGTTTGTACCGATACGGAACGCGATTTAAAACTGTTTTATGACAGTAAAATGAAAAAAATGCCAACCGAACAAGATCGCCTACGTTGGATACAGCAGATTTTTAAATATCAGCAAAAACAAATTTTTATCCATCATCTAGTTGAAGATGGAATTGCTACCTATCCCAATGGTTGGCAAGATTGGTCAGATCGTGTCAAAAACCTCTTTAAAGAGAAACATTTTTCACCTAGTGTTGTTTTTTCCAGTGAGCCACAAGATAAAGAACCATATGAAAAATATTTACATCTTGATGTAGTTCTCGTTGATCCTGAGCGTGCATTCTTTAATGTATCTGCTACAAAAATTCGTAATCACCCTTTCCAATATTGGAAATTTATTCCCAAAGAAGTTCGTCCATTCTTTGCTAAAACGATTGCTATTATCGGGGGTGAAAGTAGTGGCAAAACCATGTTAGTAAATAAACTCTCTGCGGTATTTAATACAACTTCTGCTTGGGAATATGGTAGGGAATTTGTATTTGAAAAACTAGGTGGGAACGAGCAAGCAATGCAATATTCTGACTATCCATTAATGGCATTAGGTCATCAACGTTATGTTGATTATGCGTTACGACACGCTCATAAAGTTGCATTTATTGATACCGATTTTATAACAACACAAGCATTCTGTATTCAATATGAGGGTAAAGCACACCCATTTTTAGACTCAATGATTAAGGAATATCCCTTTGATGTTACTATTTTATTAAATAATAATACGGCATGGGTCGGTGATGGCTTACGTAGTTTAGGCTCTCAACAACAGCGCCAACGTTTTCAACAACTACTCAAGAAGTTATTAGAAAAATATAAAATTCCTTATATTGAAATTGAATCACCAAGTTATTTAGAACGCTATATTCAAGTGAAAAAGATTGTAGAACGAGTACTAAATGATGAATCCGTTTATGAGATATTTGACGATAAGGAGAAATAGGTAATTCATGCTACTTTTTGCTGGTGATCCTCACGGATATTTTGAACACCTTTATCCATTTATCCAAAATAATACGCCAATATCGCTGATTATTCTTGGTGATTTACAACTCACTGACTGCAAAGAACTTGATAAACTGGCGCAATATTGTGATCTTTGGTTTATCCATGGTAATCATGATAGTAAAACAGTTGCCGCATTTGAAGCACTTTGGGGAAGTAAATGGCAGCAACGGAATTTACATGGGCGTGTGGCTGAAATTGAAGGTATAAAAATTGCAGGATTAGGGGGTGTTTTTCGTGGGCAAATTTGGATGCCACCAAATAAACCTTTATTCTTTGATCCTATTCATTATTGCCAATATTGTACTCAAGATAAAATTTGGCGAGGCGGTTTACCACTACGTCATCGTACATCTATTTTTCCTTCTGATATTGATACGCTTGCTACACAACAAGCTGATATTCTCATCTGCCATGAAGCACCTAAGCCACACCCTTCTGGATTTGCAGCGATCAATCAATTAGCTGAAAGTATGGGAGTTAAAAAAATCTTTCACGGTCATCACCATGATAATTTTGATTATACCCAACTGAAAAGTCGGATACGTCCTTACCAAATTTTTAATATCGGTTTTCGTAGTTTAAGTGATATAAATGGGAATTACCTCTTGATCGGGATAGACGATCGATAATAATATACATCTAGAAACATTTATTTACTCAAGCTTAAGGAAAAGTAACTATTTAAGATAGTATTCCTTACTTTTTAATGAAGTTTTTAGAAAAATGATGAATACTGATTTTCAACGGACATTGAAAGATTATGATGGATTACCTTATCCATCAAAACCATTTGCCTACACCCAACCAGATAGACAAAAAACAATTCTATCTCTTTTTGGCTTTGATACCCCCCCCCTCAGCACTGCGAGAGTCCTTGAGATAGGCTGTTCCTATGGCGGAAATATTTTATCTTTTGCGTTAGCAAACCCAAATGCAGAAGTTATTGGTATTGATCTATCCGAACATCAAATTCAAGAAGGGCAAAAATTAATTGAATATTTAGGGTTAAAAAATATCAAGCTGTACCATAAAAATGTGATGGATTTCGATCATAGCTTTGGTAAATTTGATTATATTATTTGTCATGGGGTGTTTAGTTGGGTATCAGAAATAGTACAAGATAAAATTCTTGACGTTATCCATCATCATCTTGCAGAAAATGGTTCTGCTATCATTTCTTATAATACTTACCCAGGTTGGAAAAAAATTGAAGTATTAAAAGATATTATGCAATTACGCGTTAAAATGCTTCAACAACAAGATATTACAATCGGTATCAAAGATAAAGTCAGCTACGGAAAAGGTGCATTAGAATTTTTAGAGAAGCATTCTATTTTAGATGAAGATATAAAAGAATATGCAGAATTTATACGTAAAAAAGACGACTATTATATCTATCATGAGTATTATGAAGCTTATAATCACCCAATGTATCTCTATGAATTTGATAAGCGATTACAACAATTTGACCTAGCCTATATCTCTGATTCTGATTTAAGTTTGACCTTCCCTGTCTTTAATAACCCTGAAATCGAAACGCTTTTAACCAATGAATGTGGCGATAATATTCTTCATAAAGAACAATATTATGATTTTATGAAAAATACACAATTCAGGCGTAGTATTATTACACACGCACGAAATAAAGAAAAAATTCATATTTCTAAAGATTTACATATTGAAAATATTAAGAATTTATATATTTTCTTAAAAGATAGAAATGTGGAAAGTCAAGATGAACTAACAAAAAATATCTTGGATAATCTGAAAATAGAATTTCCCCAAATGATTAAGTTAAGCGATTTCATTGAAAAATATTATGCAGATCAAGATACACGCACACTCTATTCTAAAGTTATTTCTAATCTTATTTATACAGATATTATTTTTGCAACAACAGAATATCGAGCGATCATAAAAGAAGAAAAAATTAACGTTAGTAAAGCTTATAGAAAAAGTATTAATTATCTGTTGAATATTTCTCAACCCATTATAAAAATAGCTAATTTCCAAGGATTTATTATGGAATTAGGTAATTTAGAATCTCAAGTGATCCAATTATTAGACGGTACGAAAACAGACGATGATATAGCTAAAATTCTATTAAATAATATGGAGAAAGATCTCTCTAAAGAAGAAATAGAACAGCAAAAAAATAATGTAAATCAATTTGTATCTGATATCAGACTCTTTATTGAAAAGAACTATATGAATATACCTACCGTAGAATAAGCATTAATTTTATATTGAAAATAAGTAATAAAAAAACTGCACACTATGGTGCAGTTTTTTATCTTAGCCTAATGTTCTTAATCGTTAATTAAGCTTGACCTTTTACCGCTTTTAAACCTAAGAATGGCGCTTTATCTCCTAAAGCTTCTTCAATACGGATTAATTGGTTATATTTCGCCACACGATCTGAACGGCTCATAGAACCAGTTTTGATTTGACCTGCTGCTGTACCAACTGCTAAATCAGCAATAGTTGCATCTTCAGTTTCACCAGAACGGTGAGAAATTACTGCGGTATAACCTGCATCTTTAGCCATTTTAATTGCTGCTAAAGTTTCAGTTAATGAACCAATTTGGTTAAATTTGATTAAGATTGAGTTAGCGATACCTTTTTCGATACCTTCTTTAAGGATCTTAGTATTAGTTACGAATAAGTCATCACCAACAAGTTGGATTTTACCACCAAGTACTTCAGTTTGATATTTGAAACCTTCCCAATCTGATTCATCTTGACCATCTTCGATAGATTTAATTGGATATTCTTCACAAAGTTTTTCAAGGTAGTGAGTAAATTCTTTAGAAGTGAATGATTTACCTTCACCTTTCATTTCATACATACCAGTTTCTTTGTTATAGAATTCAGATGATGCACAGTCCATTGCTAAAGTAACATCTTTACCTAATACATAACCTGCTTTTTCTACAGCTTCTTTAATGCACGCTAATGCTTCAGCGTTAGAAGCTAAGTTAGGTGCGAAACCACCTTCATCACCAACTGCAGTATTTAAACCTTTTGATTTTAATACTTTCGCTAAGTTGTGGAATACTTCTGCACCAATACGTAATGCTTCACGTAACGTTTTTGCACCAACTGGTTGAATCATAAATTCTTGGATATCAACGTTGTTATCTGCGTGCTCACCACCATTGATAATATTCATCATTGGTAATGGCATTGAATATTGACCTGGAGTACCGTTCAATTCTGCAATCCATGCATAAAGTGGTAATGCTTTAGAAGCAGCTGCTGCTTTTGCATTCGCAAGAGAAACGGCAAGAATTGCGTTAGCACCTAATTTAGATTTATTATCAGTACCATCTAAATCGATCATGATTTGGTCGATTTCAGCTTGTTGTGCCGCATCTTTACCTAATAATGCTGGTGCAATGATGTCATTGATGTTAGAAACAGCTTTTAATACCCCTTTACCTAAGAAGCGTGCTTTATCACCATCACGTAATTCTAATGCTTCACGAGAACCTGTTGATGCACCAGATGGAGCAGCTGCTAAACCAACGAAACCACCTTCTAAGTGAACTTCTGCTTCTACAGTTGGGTTACCACGAGAGTCGATAATTTCACGGCCAAGAACTTTAACGATTTTTGCCATTTGTTTTTCCTCATATTTAAGTTAATTTTCAAAGATAGAAATCAAAAAACGGTGCTAATATTAAAACGATTTTTAATTTTTGTCTTGTAAAAAATGATGTGAACTTGATCACAATTAAGATTTTTTACTCCCTTTAAAATAAACTTTTAACGACACATAAAATGTAGCAAACTTTTCACTTTTTCCACCTATTCCCTGTATAATGGCAAATTTGCAAAAAAGACACTTTTTTCATCAAAAAATCTGATTTATGTACATTACACAAGCACTTTTTTCTCTTAAAGGGAGATTAAACCGTCAAGGTTTTTGGATCGGAACAGGATTATGTGCAACCCTGCTATTTATTATTGCCAATCTTTTTCCAATTCGTTCATTATTTCAACAAACCACTACCGCATTGCTTGCTGTTATACCATTAATTTTTGTTGGTTATTGCTGGCTGGTGATTATTATTAAACGCTTACATGATCGTGGTCGATCAGGTAAAGCAATTACTATTTTACTCGTACCATTATGCTGTGTACTGATTGCGCCTTATAGTCAAGGGACAATGCAACTAATTCTAGGACGCTATTTTCCAATTTTTATCTTAGCAATGTTATTAATGGAATGGGGCGTATTTATTGGGCAGAACACTGAAAACCGTTACGGCATAAAAGGCGAAACCATTACTTTCAAAAAAGGATAATCTTGTGTCAAATATTGAATTCAAATTAAATTATCACAAAACCCATTTTTTAATGAGTGCCGCAAATATTTCGCAATTACCCGCTGATGCTGGTGTGGAAATTGCGTTTGCTGGGCGTTCTAATGCGGGAAAATCTACAGCATTAAACACCTTAGCTAATCAAAAAAACTTAGCAAAAACCTCAAAAACACCAGGGCGGACTCAATTAATTAACCTCTTTGAAGTCAGTGAAAACTGCAAAATTGTTGATTTACCAGGTTATGGCTATGCTGCCGTACCTGAAAAATTAAAATTACAATGGCAAAAATCGCTTGGTGAATACTTACAAAAACGTGAATGCTTAGGCGGTGTAGTCATTTTAATGGATATCCGCCACCCCCTAAAAGATCTCGACCAACAAATGATTGAATGGGCTGTTAGTGCTAACTTACCTATCTTACTACTCCTCACTAAAGCCGATAAATTAAGCCAAAGTGAACGCAGCAAACAGCTCAAAATGGTAAGAGAGGCAATCCTACCTTTCCAAGGTGATATTCAAGTTGAAACTTTCTCTTCGCTAAAAAAATTTGGGGTTGATAAACTCGCCCAGAAGTTAGATGGGTGGTTTGGGGTAACTAGTAAGGGCTAATAATAGCAGTTAATATATTATAAATTTTGTATTAATGATCTAATAACATATGTAATCTTTATGAATAATACTAAAAAAACTTTTTTAATTCCGCATCAAACCCAGTATTATGCTTGGTTATTAACACGCCAAGCAGACCAATCGAGTATCGATTCATTAGCGATGACTCTTGTTGATTCTCAGGTTGATTTAAACCCACACCAAGTAGATGCTGCTTTATTTGCTTGTCGAAATCCTTTATCTAAAGGAGTAATTTTAGCAGATGAGGTAGGGTTAGGAAAAACAATTGAAGCCGGTTTAGTTATATTACAACGTTGGGCAGAACGTAAACGTAAAATTTTAATTATTGTTCCAGCCAATTTACGTAAACAATGGTATCAAGAATTACAGGAAAAATTTGGTCTTCAAAGCATAATTTTAGAAAGCAAAATTTTTAATACATTACAAAAACAAGGGGAAACACCTTTTTCTCAGAATATCCCGGTAATTTGTTCTTATCAATTTGCAAAAGCTAAAGCTAAAGAACTTAAGCAAATACAATGGGATCTAGTGATTTTAGATGAAGCACATCGTTTACGTAATGTATATAAAAAATCTAATGTGATAGCGAAAGCTCTACAAGAAGCATTAAGTCATGTCCATGCTAAAGTTTTATTAACAGCAACACCTCTACAAAACTCTTTATTAGAATTATATGGTTTAGTCAGTATTATTGATGAGCGTGTTTTTGGTGATTTAGATAGCTTTCGAGATCTATTTACGATAAAAGCAAATGAAAAAAATTTGCAAAATTTACGTCATCGATTACAGTCAATTTGTAAGCGGACTTTGCGAAGACAAGTTCAACCTTATGTAGCTTATACTGCACGACGTGCAATTGTACAAGAATTCACTCCTTCCCAAGATGAAAAGCGATTATCTGAATTGGTTTCTGAATATCTAAGACGTGATAATGCCAAAGCATTGCCAGCGGGACAGCGACAGCTTATTTCCTTAGTATTATGGAAATTATTAGCCTCCAGTAGTCGAGCTATTGCTGGAGCATTAGATACTTTAAGTAAACGTTTACAAAATCAGTTATCTGAAATAGATGAAGAGGATTTAGTAGAGTCATTAGATCAAGATTACGAAAGTTTAGATGAAACAGCAGAAGAATGGTCAGATGAAGTTGATAATGAGCCTCAAATATCACAACAAGAGTATCAAGCTATTGTTGATGAAATCAATGAGTTAAAACAATTCAAAAACTTAGCCGAAAACATCCGCAATGATGCAAAAGGTGATGCTTTATTAACAGCATTAGATAGAGCTTTTGCAGAATTAGAACGTTTAGGTGCAGCAAAAAAAGCTATCATTTTTACAGAATCCAAACGCACACAAGAGTACCTACAACAACGTCTTGCTGATACCCATTATGCAGGTGAAAATGGCGAGGGAATTGTTCTATTTAATGGTACAAATAGCGATCTACAAGCTCAAAAAATTTATAAAGAATGGTTATGCCAACATGAAGGCACAGACAAAATTACAGGTTCAAAAACAGCAGATACCCGAGCAGCTTTAGTAGAATATTTTAAAGATCGTGCAACGATTATGATTGCGACTGAAGCAGGTGCAGAGGGTATTAACTTACAGTTTTGTTCTTTGGTTATCAATTATGACTTACCATGGAATCCACAGCGTATAGAACAACGGATAGGACGTTGTCACCGCTATGGGCAAAAACATGATGTGGTGGTTGTCAATTTTGTTGATAGAAATAATGAAGCTGATGCTCGAGTTTATGAGCTGTTAGCAGAAAAATTTCAACTTTTTGAAGGCGTATTTGGAGCGAGTGATGAAGTATTAGGTGCGATTGGTTCAGGTGTAGATATTGAACGTCGTATTGCAGAAATCTATCGTGATTGTCGTCAACCTGAAGAAATTCAACAGGCATTTGCATATTTGCAACAAGAGCTATCTGATGAAATCAATCAAGCAATGACCAAAACTCGTCAAACTTTATTAGAAAATTTTGATGAAAGTGTAGCAGAACGATTAAAGATCTATGCTGAAAACAGCCAAATTATTCGCAATAAATATGAAAAAATTCTTTTAGATATTACTCAAAGTGAATTAGGACAGTATGCACAATTTGATACTGCAGGCTTTAATGTACTAAGCTTACCTGAATATTGGTCTAATATTGCTCCGATAGGGCGTTATGAATTACCTCGCCAAAATGGAGATGCCTATTTATATCGGGTAAATCACCCTTTAGCACAAGCTATTCTAGAACAAGCCAAAAATCGCATTTGTCCTAATCAAAAAATTCGATTGGATTACCAAGCTTATGGTAAACAAATCAGTACCTTAGAACCTTATCGAGGTCAAGGTGGGTATCTGAAGTTTTTACTTGTTACTATTGAGGCATTGGGTAGAACTGAGGAATATTGTTTATTATCTGCGATAACCAAGAATGGTGAGATTCTCGTTGATGATGATCCGGAGAAATTATTGCAATTACCTGCAATTATTGTTGGTGATCTTGATGAACATTTTGACGAATCGATTTTAGAAAAAGATATTACTCAGCGGTATCAGTCCTTATTGCAAGCCTCCAAAGCTCGTAATTTGTCTTATTTTGAACAAGAAGTTCAAAAGTTAGATGATTGGGCTGATGATTTAAAAAATGCTTTAGAGCAAGCAATTAAAGAAACAGATCGTGAAATTAAGGAAGTTCGCCGTACAGCAGCATCTGCTACAACACTGGAAGAAAAGTTGATGTGGCAGAAAAAGCAACGAGAATTGGAAGGTAAGCGTAACAAACAACGCCGAGAATTGTTTGATAGACAGGATGAAATTGATGTGAAGCGTAACCAGTTGATTGAGGAATTGGAGAGTAGTCTGACTTCAAAGGTGGAACAAAAAGAAATGTTTTTGATTGAATGGGAGATGGTGTGATGGCAAGAGAAAGAATTATACCACTAGAGTTAGATCTATTATGTCAAAAATTAGAGCAAGACTATTGGGATAAGATTAATGCGAGCGGTAAAGATGAAGAAGCTAGAAAAAGCAATTTTTTATCAAAAGCTATTGCTGCTTTCGTATTACACGAAGAGGCATTAGTAAGCATAGACGATGCAATTGCTGCCAGTATTGATGGAGGGCAGGATCATGGAATTGACTCAGTTTTTGTTGATAGTAGTCATGTCATTTGGTTGATTCAGTCAAAATATATTGCTAGCGGTACTGGAGAGCCAGAATTAGGAGATGTTTCTAAGTTCCGTGATGGTATTATTGATTTACTTCATGGAAAAGTAGAGAGATTTAATAACTCCTTAGGGAAAAAGAAAGTCAGATAAGAGAAGCTATAGATAGTGGTGTATGTAGAGTTAAAGCTATTTTGGCATATTCAGGAACAGCTATTTCAGATGATAGAAGAAATATTTTTACTGATATAGAACAGGCTTTTAATGATTCATCACCTGAATCTATACGTTGTTATGCTTATGGATTAAGTACTTTACACGAAATCCACACCGCTTGTTCAGCTAATGAGTCAATTGATAATGAAATTGAATTGATAAATTTTGGACATATACAGAAACCCTATAAAGCTTATTATGGACAAATAAATGCAGAAAAATTATTAGAACTATGGAGTCAACATAAACATTTACTTGTTGAAAAAAATATACGTAGATTTAAGGGAGAAACATCCGTTAATCAAAGTTTAGCAAAAACATTAGATGATCATCCAGAACACTTTTTCTATTTTAATAATGGTATTACATTTTTATGTGGTTCAATCAGTGAAGTGTACCCAAGAGATTCCAATCGACAGAAAGGAAAATTTAAAGTTCAAGGCTTATCTATCATTAATGGAGCCCAAACTGTCGGTGTAATTGGTAATAAATCTTCTACATATTATCAAGAGCATCCTACTTGGGTTTTTGCTACTTTTTTATCTTTAAATGGTACACCAGATAATTTCTCTATTGAAGTAACTCAAGCTAGAAATAGACAAAATGCTGTTGATTTAGAAGATTTTGCATCTTTGGATGATAATCAAGTTAAATTAAAAGATACATTAAATATGGCTGGAGTTACTTATTTAATCAAACAAGGTAATGATGATCCACCTAATTCTGATACTTGCTTTAACATTAGGGAGCTAGTTCCACTTTTAGCGTGTACGGTAACAGGAAATGATTGGCAACAATATGTTATAGCGGCTAAGTCTGATAAAAAAAGATTATTTAGACAAATTGGCTTAACGTCTCATCGTGAAAAAATGAAAGATGCCTATCAAAAATTATTTCCTGATTCAAGGACGGCTAAGGAAATATGGCGAATTGTACAAATCGGTAGGTTTATTGCCAAAGTAGTGAAGGATCGTGCCAATGGTGAACCATTTGATGCAAATGTTAATTTGCAAGCAAAAGATATTTTAAATCAAGGGATTTGGTTGATTATTCATATTGTTTTTATCAAGCATAAACTACAATACGGCAATAGTTTTTTTATTAGTCAAGAAGAAAAACAAAACTTATCTGTTTCAATTGATAAGGTATGCCAGAATTTGGTGAATATTATACAGAATGAACTGTGGGGAAAATCTGCTCAGGCTATTTTTGAAAATCAAACAGATTGCAAAACGATTAAAGATAGACTGATGAGACAATTAAATTCAGGTAAATAAATTTTAAGGTGTAGTAGTGATGACCAAAAAACAAAAACTTGAACTGACTTGGATAGGTAAGGAAAAACGTCCTAAGTTAGAAGCACGAATCCTGTTGGAAGATGCCAAAAAATCGTATCATGCCAAAGTGCGGTCAGAAAATGATATTTTTGATAACCGCTTAATTTTTGGTGATAACTTGTTGGCTTTAAAAGCACTGGAACAAGAGTTTACAGGTAAGGTAAAGTGTATTTATATTGATCCACCGTACAACACAGGTAATGTTTTCGAACATTATGATGATGGCTTGGAGCATTCTATTTGGCTAGGATTAATGCGAGATCGTCTAGAAATCCTTAAAAATTTATTAGCTAATAATGGTTCAATTTGGATTTCTATTGATGCTGATGAAAGTCATTATTTAAAAGTTTTGTGTGATGAAATTTTTGGTAGAGGAAACTTTATTGATGAAGTTATTTGGCAAAGAGCCTATGCCCCCATTAATTTAAAAAAAACCTTGTCTAGAAGTCATGATGCAATATTAGTATATGCAAAAAATTCTATAGGGCTTGAATTAAATAAACTTCCTAGGAGTGAAGATGCAAATTCGCCATATAAAAATCCAGATAATGACCCTAGAGGACCTTGGCAATCTGATAATTTTTCGGTAGGACCAGTTGTTGATAGTAAGGTTTACGAAATAACAACTCCCTGTGGCAGAAAAGTTTTACCCCCTAAAGGGAGATGCTGGTTGTTAACTAAAGAAAGATATGAGGAATTTTTATTAGACAACAGAATATGGTTTGGTTCTAAAGGGACTGGAGTTCCACGTATTAAACGATTTTTAGCAGAAGTTAAAGATGGTGTTACTCCAATGACTTTATGGACTTACCAAGAAGTCGGGCATAACCAAGATGCTAAAAAAGAAGTCAAACAATTTAACGCTGATGATGTTTTTGATACCCCAAAACCAGAGAAGTTATTAGAACGCATTATTCATTTAGCAACAAATAAAGGCGATCTTGTTCTCGACTCTTTTGCTGGTTCAGGTACCACAGGTGCGGTTGCCCATAAAATGGGACGGCGTTGGATTATGGTGGAGTTAGGTGAGCATTGCCATACGCATATTATTCCACGCTTACAAAAAGTGATTGATGGCACCGATCAAGGCGGTATTAGTAAAGCGGTAAATTGGCAAGGCGGTGGCGGTTTTCGTTATTATCGTTTGGCACCGAGTTTGATTGTCAATGACCATTGGGGTAATCCAATTATTAATCCTGAATATAATGTGGAAATGTTGGCGGAAGCCTTAGCTAAACTAGAAGGTTTTACCTATCAACCGTCTGAAATTTTGTGGTGGCAACACGGATTTTCTACTGAAAATGACTTTATTTATGTTACTACGCAAAGTTTATCTGCCGAACAATTACAATTACTGTCTGATGAAGTGGGTGAAAAACGTAGTTTGTTAATTTGTTGTTCGGCGTGGCGTGGTATTACTGCTGCAAAAGCTATGGAAAGATGGCCAAATCTGACTTTAAAGAAAATTCCCAAAATGATTTTGGCACGATGTGAATGGGGGCATGATGATTATAGTTTAAATGTCTCCAATTTACCGATGGCAGAATCGGAATCTGAGCATGTTGATCAGGCTTCAGACAGCCAGAAGCCTGTTAGCCAGCAAAGCTTGTTTGATGATGCGGAATAGTTATGCAAGAAATCAGTCATCAAGAAAATTATCAAGCATGGCTACAAACTATTAAATCTAAAGTTAGTACTGCTAGACAACGTGCTGCACTGGCTGTCAATGCCGAATTAATTATGTTGTATTGGACTATTGGCAGAGAAATTTTGCAACAACAAAATGCTCAGGGATGGGGTAGTAAGGTTATTGAACGTTTTGGAAGAGACTTACGAGAAGCTTTTCCCGAAATGAAAGGTTTTTCGACAAGAAATTTAAAATATATGCGGGCTTTTGCCGAGTTTTTTCCTGATGAGCAAATTGTGCAGCAGACTGCTGCACAATTACCGTGGTGGCATAATGTATTGATCATGACACGGATTAAAGATCATTCTACCCAACAATTTTATATACAAAAAGCTATTGAAGAAGCTTGGAGTAGAACAACACTGGAAGTACAAATTAAAAATCAATTATATGAGCGTCAAGGCAAAGCAGTAACCAATTTTCAGCAGCGATTACCTACCGTACAGGCTAAATTGGCACAAGAAAATTTAAAAGATCCTTACTTTTTTGATTTTTTAGGATTAGAGGAAGCAGCTCAAGAGCGAGATATTGAAACAGCTTTGATTCAACATATTAGCCAATTTTTATTGGAGTTGGGTAAAGGGTTTGCTTTTGTGGGGCGACAATTTCGCTTAGAAGTTGCTGGAGATGAGTTTTTTATTGATTTATCGTTCTATCATACTCGCTTAAAGTGCTATGTTGTTATTGAATTAAAAGCAACAGCATTTAAACCTGAAGATGCAGGGCAGCTCAATTTTTATTTATCCACAGTAGATGCTCAGTTAAAGGCAGCAGATGACAACCCAACTATAGGTATATTGTTATGCCGGGCTAAAAATCAATTAGTCGCAGAATATGCATTATCCGGTATGGATAAACCTATCGGTATCGCTGAATATGAATTGGTGCGGACTCTACCGGAAACATTAGAAACAAAATTACCCAGTGTAGAAGAGTTAGAAAATGAACTTACACTTTGGGAACAAGGATATAATTTTGCAGGAGAAAACCGTGAATAACCGAACACAACACTATATTAATGGACGTTTATCGTTACGACCACCACAAATGGAATCACTGGATAAATTGGTTACAGCATTGGAAACGGCACCTGAAATATTATCCAAACAAAGAGATATTACGGTTATTCTAGAAAAACTAAAAGCTGAGTTTTCAACCTTAACGGATTTTGAGCGTGAGTTTCCATCGTTATGCTTTGCCTTGGCAACAGGGGTAGGTAAAACTCGTTTGATGGGAGCATTTATCAGTTATTTGCATCTAGCGTATGGCATCAATAATTTCTTTGTGTTGGCGCCAAATTTAACGATTTACAATAAATTGATTGCTGATTTTTCGCCGAATACTACTAAATATGTATTTAGAGGCATTTCTGAGCTTGCCATTAATCCTCCTAGAGTCATTACTGGAGAGAATTATGAGCAACAAAATATTTATGGGGGAGAGTTATTTGGCGAGGTAAGAATTAATATTTTTAATATCTCGAAAATCAATTCTGAAGTGCGTGGTGGTAAAGAACCCAAAATTAAAAGAATGCGTGAGGTATTGGGGGAAAGTTATTTTAATTATCTTGCTAATTTACCCGATTTAGTTTTGCTGATGGATGAATCACATCGTTATCGGGCAGCAGCAGGGATGAGGTCTATTAATGAACTTAATCCATTACTTGGATTGGAATTAACGGCAACACCTTTTGTAGAATCCAGCAAAGCTCCTATTCCCTTTAAAAATGTAGTAATTGATTATCCATTAGCCCGAGCAATGGAAGATGGTTTTGTCAAAATGCCAGCCGTGGTAACACAGCGTAACTTTAACGCCCAAAATCATACAATAGAAGAAATAGAAACCATCAAATTACAAGATGGCATACGAGTACACGAAAATGTAAAAGTAGAACTAACAACTTATGCACGTGAGAATAATGTAGAAATTGTTAAGCCATTTATGTTGGTCATTGCTCGAGATACCACACATGCAGCGAATTTATTAGATTTAATAGAATCAGAAACATTTTTCAATGGTCGCTACAAAGGTAAAGTCATTCAGGTGGACTCTAGTAAAAGTGGCAAAGATGAAGAAGAAATGATCACTCGGCTATTAGCGGTTGAAAGTAGAGATGAGCCGACCGAAATCGTGATTCACGTCAATATGCTTAAAGAAGGTTGGGACGTGACCAATCTTTATACTATTGTGCCATTACGAGCAGCTAATGCACGGACGTTGATTGAGCAAAGTATTGGACGTGGGTTGCGTTTGCCTTATGGCAAGCGTACAGGTGTGGAACCTGTTGATCGATTAAACATTATCGCACACGATAAATTCCAAGAAATTATTGATGAAGCCAATAAAGGCGATTCTATCCTGAAATTAAAACAAGTGATTTTAGAAACTCCTAATGACGATGAAGAAAAAGTGAGTGTACAAGTGAAGAGTAATCTTGAACATTATTTAACTGCTCAAGATTCAGTAGAATCTCTCGCTACAGACATTTCACTAACTAATGAAAATACTAAAAAACTCATTACATTTAATTCAGACAGAGAAAAACAAATTGCTCAAGTTGTGTTAGAAGTTGCTGCACAATATGAAAAGAAACCAATAGAAGTTCAAACGATTAAAACATTATTACAGCCTGACATTCAAGAAAAAATAATGTCACAAGTACACCAAAACTTACCTTCTATACAAGGTGAATTATTACCTGAAGAGATTGATATTGCAGCAGTTGTTAGCAAAACAACACAATTCATTGTAGAACAATCTATTGATATTCCAAGAATTGTAGTTGTACCTGCAGGAGATATCAAAACAGGTTTTCATCCGTTTACCTTAGATGTTTCATCTTTACATCTACAGCCTAGTAAGCGTGAAATAACCATCCACAATTTACAGACGAATGAACAAAGTAGTTTAGCTACAGAATTGGGGTTAATCGAAAAACGACCTGAAGATTATATTGTATTTGCCTTGTTAGATTATGAAGATATTGACTATTTTGCGCAAGCCGATTTTCTCTATGATTTAGCAAAACAAGTGGTTACACATTTTCAAAGCTATTTAAGTGAAGAAGAACTGTTAAATGTATTAGATATAAATCGTCGCTTGATTGCTAGAGAAATTCATTCACAAATGATGGCACATTTCTGGGAATCTGCTACATCATACGAAGTAAAAGTAAGTCAAGGATTTACAACATTAAGACCTTGTAATTACACCTCATCGGCAAATGAAAAAATCTATTCTGTGCGTGAAACTATCACTAATATTGGGCGTATTCGACAAATTTTATTTGGTGGATTTAAAAAATGTTTATACCCTCTACAAAAATTTGATTCAGATACTGAACGTCGTTTTGCAGTGATTTTAGAAAGAGATGCACAAAAATGGTTTAAACCTAACAAAGGACAATTTCATATTTATTATCAAATTAATGCAGAGCAGAAAGAATATGTTCCTGATTTTGTTGTGGAAACAAAAGATTCTCTTTTAATGATTGAAACAAAAGCAAGAACGGATTTGGATAATCCGGAGGTACAAGCAAAAGCCAATGCAGCAAGAACTTGGTGTGAGTATGCAGCAGAATATGCACAAAAAACAAATAGTAAGCCTTGGAAATATTTGATTATTTCACACGATCAAGTTACAGAAGATAAAAGGTTGGAGGATTTTGATCTATATATCAATGGAAAATAAGTACCTCCTCCCTTGGTGAGTGTTACTTATTGGCATAGTAGACAAAAACGTTGATATTTTGCTGAACTATGCCATTTTTCAAGGTCAGATTAACTTACCTAATCAAAACGCATCTACTAACTGAATTGCTGCGCCAATATAATTAGCTGGTGTTAATGCTTTTAAGCGTGCTTTTTCCTCTTCTGGAATCGCTAAACCATCAATAAATTGTTGCATCGTTTGCTGATCAACACGCTTACCACGCGTTAATTCTTTTAATTTTTCATACGGTTTTTCGATACCATAACGGCGCATTACGGTTTGAATTGGTTCAGCAAGCACTTCCCAGTTCTGATCTAATTCCGCCAGTAAATGAGCCTCGTTCACTTCTAATTTACTGATACCTTTTAAAGTCGCAGCATAAGCAATTAAGCTATATCCTAAGCCAACACCTAAATTACGTAATACAGTTGAATCAGTTAAATCACGTTGCCAACGAGAAATTGGTAATTTTTGCGCCAAATGACTCATCAATGCGTTCGCTACGCCTAAGTTCCCCTCTGAATTTTCAAAATCAATCGGATTCACTTTATGTGGCATGGTAGATGAACCAATTTCACCCGCAATAGTTTTTTGTTTGAAATGATTTAAGGCAATATAACCCCAAATATCACGGTCAAAATCGATAATAATAGTGTTAAAACGCATTACACAATCAAAAAACTCAGCAATATAATCATGCGGTTCAATTTGAGTGGTGTATGGATTCCAATCAATTCCTAAATCTTGCACAAATTGTTGGCTAAATAGATGCCAATCAATATCAGGATAAGCGGATAAATGTGCATTGTAGTTACCCACAGCACCATTAATTTTACCGAGAATTTCTACACGTTGTAGTTGTTGATATTGACGCTGTAAACGATAAGCTACATTCACCATTTCTTTACCAACTGTTGTTGGCGAAGCAGGTTGCCCGTGAGTACGAGAAAGTAATGGGATCGTTTTATAGGTTTCGGCTAAACGGCTAATTTCAGTAATAATCTTTTTCCATTCTGGCAAAATAACCTCTTCTCTTGCCGTTTTTAACATCAGTGCGTGTGAAAGATTATTAATATCTTCTGAGGTGCAAGCAAAGTGAATAAATTCACTAATTGCAGCCAGCTCTGGAAGCGCCAGACACTTCTCTTTTAAGAAATATTCAACTGCCTTAACATCGTGGTTAGTTGTTGCTTCAATCTCTTTAATTCGCTGTGCATCTTGTACATCAAAATTCGCAATAATATCGTTTAGGTAATCGATTGCTTTTTTTGATAAAAGGGGGATTTCTGTAATGGCTGGCGCTTCTGCCAGTTTTTGTAACCAACGCACTTCGACCGTTACCCGAAAACGCAATAAGCCAAATTCACTAAAAATTGGACGTAATGCATCTGTTTTATTTTGATAACGACCATCAAGCGGGGAAAGTGCTGTTAACGCATTAAGTTGCATGAAGAATCACTCCGTCTATTTAAGGGAAGAATACAGTTGTTGCGCCGCTTGGATTAGTTTTCTGCGGAAAAAGAGTAATTTCCACTTTGAACCACCTAACTGACGCCATAATACCGCAGAACGAATACCCGCTAATAAGCAAGCTCGAATACGATTTTGAATATCAGGCTGCTGTAAATATAACGGCACACCTTTTACCTGAATTTTAGCACCTAATGGGCTAATAATATCAACATAAATACCAGCTAACACAGCCAACATTGAGTTATCCAACAAGTCATTATGAAACTCTAACTGTGCTGGTAAATATTGGATTCTATCGACTAATTGTTGTTTTTTCTCTGCATTATTGTTTAATTTACTTTCCAATGCCAAGAGGCTTAGCCAATAACGACTCAATTCAGCATCTAATCGACCATTTTGCCCATTAAGCTGTTCTAATAACGTTGCTAGCCCTAATTTTAGATTAGCCAATGTGCCACCATAAATATCAACGGTTTTGTCTGCTTGGATAACTAAAAGACTTTCTAAGGTAGAAGAGAGATCTTGTTCTGCGACAGTGCCTTGATGTGCTAATTGTTGAACTAACTTTGCGGATTGACAAACACCTGCTAGTGCAATCGCTAAATTCGCATAATCGTCCATAAAGAGAAAGACCTTATTTGTGCTAAGTTATTGATACTAAAATGATGACAAAATAGGTGCAAAAATATAACACCGTTCTGCTCTTTTTAAAAGCTATCTTCTGACCACTTGGTAGAAAAAATTAAAGGCTGTTACAACATTAATTGTAACAGCCTTCTAGAATTTGGCTCCTCCTGCTGGACTTGAACCAGCGACATATGGATTAACAGTCCACCGTTCTACCGACTGAACTAAGGAGGAAGAGTGGTGCCCAGAGGCGGAATCGAACCACCGACACGGGGATTTTCAATCCCCTGCTCTACCGACTGAGCTATCTGGGCAACGTCTTAGTGGTGCGTATTAAACGTTTTTTTGGCTTTCAAGTCAACCACTATTTTGAAAAAAATTTCTTTTTTTCATACGTTAGCCGTTTTTCTATCCAAAACGGATAAAATTAATACTAAATCACCACTAAAACTAGCAGAATTAACGAATGACTCGATAACTTTTCTGTGCTTTATCAACCTTGAGCAGGTAATTTCTCGCCTGCGCTGATGGGTGTTTTGTTGTTAAAATACGATACACCTGCTCAGGTAATAAGCGATTAATTTTATTTACTGCAATCTCTTTATCTTCATCAAAAACACGTAATACAGCGCCTGCACCACTATTATACGCTGAAATCACTGCAAAACGACGTGAAGTAGGATCGGTTATTCCCGCTAAATATTTATTTTGTAATAACCATAGATAAGAAACCCCAGCATCAATATTCTTATATGGATCAAATAAATATTTCTTCGATGGCACGCCACTTTTGCCTTTCATTTGAAAAACATCTCGCCCAGCAGTATGCGGAACAACCTGCATTAATCCCATCGCATTGGCATAACTAATCGCATACGGGTTGAAACTGGATTCCGTTTGCATAATACCAAGAATCAAACTTTCATCAATATTATAATGACGTGCTGCTTTACGAATAAATGGAATATATTTTTGTGCACGAATAGCAACGTGATTTGCAATCATTTGGATCACAACAAATTGTACAACATGCCCATTACTTAAACGGCGACTCTGCAACTTATTGTTCACTAAATAATCGGCAAAGGCAGAAGCAACTGCAATATCTGGAATTTGTGCGCCTTGATGATCTAATACCTGCCCTAATAAGAATGGACGAGAACTAATTGGCACATCGCCATCAGCAAAAAGGTCGATACCATTTGCATCAGATCCCATTAACAAAGTATGTACTATCGCATTTTTCAAACGTGCCAAACTTGTCTGGGTTTCAATCGTTATCACACCCTCATCAAAACTTACATGGCTACGAGTGTAATATTTATCCGTATATTTCACATAATCTTTACGACTAGCGACCAGCAGTTCATTAACGCCCCAAATACGGTCAATATTATGTGAAAACTGCCCTGTTAGAATATCTAACGCACGCGTATCCTTTGCAAAGGCATCATCGTAATCAATATCATCTCGATTAGGAGATGTAGAGCCACACCCGACTAATAAGAGTGCTAATGCAGTGGCAATAAAATATTTTTTTATTTTCATATAATTATTACTTTGAAGGAGGAACATAACCTTCGATATGAATATCTTTACCTTCAAATAAGAAATTCACCATCTCTTGTTCTAATAATTTGCGATGTTCAGGATTCATCATATTTAATTTTTTTTCATTGACGAGCATAGTCTGTTTTTTTAACCATTCAGACCAAGCTTGTTTACTGATTGAATCAAAAATACGTTTACCGAGTTCACCTGGGTAAAGTTGAAAATCCAACCCTTCTGCTTCTTGCTTTAAATACGCACAAAAAACGGTTCTTGCCATACTATTATCCTTGTATCATTTGTTATTTTGTTATATTTGCCGCTAACTGTAACAACAAATTTTTGACTGGCGTTGCTAAGCCAATTTTTGGCGGCGAAAAATCCGCTAGATCATACCAATATTCACGTTCGTTTTGTACTCTCTGTTTATATTCTGCACAACTTTCCGCAACATTTTTTTGCAATCCCCTTTCTTGCGGTGTATTCATTACCACAACTGGGTGAATATCTAAATGAAAATGGCTAAACGTATGACGGAAAATAGGCAATTCTTCACTAATTTGATAGTGATGTTGTTGTAAAAAGTGCTCTAATTTTTCTTTCGTTTCAAATTGCGGAAAACAGTACAACCCTCCCCACAATCCCTCTGCTGGTCTCTGTTGTAATAATACTCTAGACCGCTCAACTAACAATAAAAAATAGCTTTCTCGTTCAGGTAATGTTTTCTTAGGTTTCTTGCTTGGGTATGCACTCCAACTATTATCACGATAAGCGATACAATCCCTTGCCAGCGGGCACAAGTTACATTTTGGCTTACTTCTTGTACAAACTAAAGCACCTAAATCCATCATGGCTTGATTAAACGCAGTAACTTGAGATTGCGGCGTTACCATCGCACTTTTTTGCCACAAAATTGTTTCTACTGTTTTCTCACCAGGCCAGCCCTCAATCGCAAAATAACGCGTTAAAACACGTTTCACATTACCATCTAATATAGGATAAGGCGCATCTAAACAAGAAGACAAAATTGCACCAGCCGTACTTAATCCCACACCAGGCAATGCGAATACTTGAGAAAACTCTGTCGGAAAGGCTCCCTGATATTGATCACGGATAATTTGCGCGGCTCGATGTAAATTTCTAGCTCTTGCATAATAGCCTAACCCAGTCCATAAATGTAAAACTTCATCAATAGACGCATCTGCCAAGGCTACAACCGTCGGGAAATGTTGCATAAAACGCTCAAAATAGGGAATAACAGTTGCTACTTGTGTTTGCTGCAACATAATTTCTGACAACCACACCCCATACAAAGATTTATTTATCTGCCAAGGTAATGTTTTCCGCCCATATTTCGCATACCAAGATAAAACTGCAGTAGCAAAGGGAGCTTGTGGCGTTGATTCTGCAATCCACATAAATTTCTCTCACAACTCGATTAAATTGTGCGAGTGTATCACAAGGAATTTGATGAAAACATCACAAAAACCGTCAATTATCAGGTAAAATACCCGCCGTTTTTATTGTAGAACCGACTATTTATATATTTTTCCATGCAACAAGATTCTTTACATAATATTGCTGAGCAAAAGCGAAAAACAGTGAATACCCCAGAATTTACCGAAGACGGGCGCTATATGCGTAAAGTGCGAAGTTTCGTGTTAAGAACTGGACGACTAAGCGAAGCCCAAAAACGTGCAATGAATGATAATTGGGCATTCTTTGGCTTAGAACATCAACAACAACCTTTTGATTTTGCAAAAATTTTTGGTAATACCCACCCCGTAATATTAGAGATTGGCTTTGGTATGGGGCAATCATTAGTTACAATGGCAAAGCAAAATCCTCAATATAATTATTTAGGTATTGAAGTTCATACTCCAGGTGTTGGCGCGTGTATTGCTACTGCACTAGAACAGAAAGTGAATAACTTACGTGTTATTTGTCATGATGCCATCGAAATTCTACAAGATAATATTTCTGACAATTCTTTAGCAGGTTTACAACTCTTTTTCCCAGATCCATGGCAAAAAGCAAAACATCATAAAAGACGTATCGTACAAACGCCTTTTATTGAATTAATTATGCAAAAATTAACACCTAATGGCTTTATCCATATGGCAACAGATTGGGAAAATTATGCTGAACATATGCTAGAAGTATTAAGATCTCAATCAAATCTATCCAATACTTCTATTACAAATGACTTTATCCCACGTCCAGATTCTCGCCCATTAACCAAATTTGAGCAGCGTGGGCAGCGTCTAGGGCATGGCGTGTGGGATCTCTATTTTATTAAAAATCAATAATCCAAAAAGGAGGATACTATGGCATATCAACGCAATCGCAGACAACGTAAAAAAATGCACATTGCTGAATTCCAAGAATTAGGTTTTCTGGTGAATTGGCAATTTGCAGAAAATACGCCTGTAAGTGAGATCGATCAAGTTGTTGATCGTTTTATTGATGAAGTCATCAAACCTAACGGACTCGCCTATGAAGGAAGTGGTTATTTACACTGGGAAGGCTTAGTTTGTTTAGAAAAACTTGGGAAATGTGATGATTCTCACCGTCAATTAGTCAAAACTTGGTTAGAACAAAATGGACTCTCTCAAATTGAAATTAGCGAACTATTTGATATTTGGTGGGATTTTCCAGTTACTAAATAAGTCCTAGAAATACCAGTGTATGTTTCTCAAAAATAGCTTAAAGCCTTTTGTTATAAGGTTTTAAGCTTTTTTAATATATTTCTGATGCAATTCTCCTGCAAATTTATGGCTTAACTTTATAAACGCTACCCTCGCCAGCACCATCTAGACCTAAATAGATTCTTAAATGTTTGATTTCTGGATCAGTAGATAAATCTTTAAATACAATCTTATATTTTTCTCCTGATTTAAATTTAAAATAATTATTAGGATAAGGATATTTCACATTAAAAGCAGTAAATCCTTGAATATTAATTGGTTTATCATTAAGAAAGACACTTGGAGAGTTATAAGTATTTTTATAAGAATAGGTATTTTCAAAGACTTTTTTATTTTTATGATAAATTGTCATTTGAATAGTAAAAACATACCCTATACTAAAATCTTCATCTCCTAATTTTAATTTCTTTCTCCATAAGAGATAATCTTGTTTATCTATATATAGAAATAGAGTTTGTCTTCTTAAACTAGCATTTGGGGGAATATACTCAAATTCATAAGTGGCGCCATTGGCTTTAAGTGGAACTGGAAACACTTTCCCTGGCAAGACAGATCTTGATACATCATAAACAATATGACTACACAACCCGAGTACAAAAATTATAAAAGTGAACAATAAAGACTTCATCACTTTAGCAACAAAGTTTGCTGAAATATTCATTTCATCATTCATATATACACATTAATCCAGTTAGAAATTATATTGACATTAACCACTATATGTCTAATTGTGTCAGTTATTTCTAGTAATAACCAATATCATCACTAAACATAAACCTGAACGAAGCATAGCTGGATAATGCTTACTATATCTACCCAAATTTTTTTACCTTATACATGGGATACCTATTTAGTTGATAACTAGGCTTAAGATAATAGACTAAATCCATCTCAACAAACAACATGACTTTCTTTTCCTTTCTTCTTCACTTCTCGCTCTTCTACCTGTCAATGATGATAAAAAATCGGTATAGCTCCATTATCACTTTAGGACGTTTGAACGTTTCTCCGCTTTTTCGTTTGTTTTCTCTCGCTTTTTCTTATTGGAGTTGTGTGTGGAAAGAGAGGGAGAGGGAATCGCTGTCTAGGGCTAGATTTGATGTAACACATTAGATTTTATATTTGTCGTAAAAAAAACGCTAACTTCTTGTTAGCGTTCTTTCCTACTCTCCCCCAAAAAAACAAAAAACCTCCGTATCGCTACGGAGGCTCTCTCTAATTCAAAAACCTGGCAGTGTCCTACTCTCACA